>JAQVEY010000002.1 GCA_028697515.1 Bacteroidales bacterium
TGATGATTATTACGCAAGCGTTAACGGCTATGTTGGACAATCTAACGTTCTTAATGTTTTCGATAATGACTTATTAAACGGAAATCCAGTTAATCCAGTGGAAGTAATACTTACCGAGACAGTTCCTGAGCCCAATGGATATCTGATACTAAATCCTAACGGAAGTGTTGATGTTATTGCTGGAATTCCAGCAGGAACCTACAGCCTTACCTATATGATATGCGAGGTTCTAAATCCAACAAATTGTGATGATGCAATCGTTACAGTTCGTGTTGAGCCTCCACAAATCATTGCGGTTGAAGATAATGCTACTGGTGTAAATGGATTTGCTGGTGAAACAGACGTTCTTAATGTGTTTGACAATGACTTGTTAAATGGTGCTCCAGTTGATCCTTTTGAGGTCACTCTCGAAGAAACAGTTCCAGAACCTAATGGCTATCTTGTATTAAATCCTGATGGTTCGGTTGACGTTCTTCCTGGAACGCCTGCTGGAACATACTCTTTAATTTATGAAATATGTGAAATTTTAAATCCTACTAACTGTTCTGATGCTCCAGTATTTATTACTGTTCTGGCAGCTGTTATAGCAGCAAATGATGATGATTTTAGCGCTGGCGCTGTTGATTGCGAGACTGGCGGTGTTGCAGGCAATGTCCTTTTAAACGACTTTCTTGATGGAGTTGCAGTAAATTCAGGCGACGTAATTATTACACTAGTTGACGATGGTGGAATTACAGGTGCTTCGATTGACGCAGCAGGTAACCTTACCGTTCCGGCTGGAGTTGCAGTGGGAAGTTATTTGCTTGAGTATAGCATTTGCGAAACAATAAACCCAACAAACTGTGATTACGCATTTATTACTGTGGTGATTGAAGATACAGAATTGCCAGTTATCAATTGTCCTGCTGATGTAAATGTTAATAGTGATCCAAGTTCGTGTGAAGCTACAAACGTTGTTATCGGAACTCCAACTGTTAATGATAATTGTGGAGTGAACACTGTAACTGGTGTTAGAGATGATATGTTGGCTTTAACAGATCCTTATCCTCTTGGAACTACAACTATAACTTGGACTGTTACAGATTTTGGCGGCAATTCAGCAACTTGTGACCAACTTGTTGTCGTAACTGATATCGAACTTCCAACAATAGTATGTCCTGCTCCAGTAGCAGTAAACACTGATGCTGATGAATGTACTGCAAGCGGTGTAGTTCTTGGCACACCAACAGTTGACGATAATTGCTCAATTCTTTCTGTAACAAATGATGCTCCTGCAGTATTCCCAATCGGAACAACAACCGTAACTTGGACTGTAACCGATGGTAGCGGAAACATTGCAACTTGTGAACAAATCGTAACAGTAACAGATATTGAACTACCAACAATAGTATGTCCTTCTCCAGTAGCAGTAAACACTGATGCTGATGAATGTACTGCAAGTGGTGTAGTTCTCGGCACACCAACAGTTGACGATAATTGTTCAATTCTTTCTGTAACCAACGATGCTCCAGCAGTATTCCCAATCGGAACAACAACCGTAACTTGGACTGTAACCGATGGTAGCGGAAACATTGCAACTTGTGAGCAAATCGTAACAGTAACAGATATTGAACTACCAACAATAGTATGTCCTGCTCCAGTAGCAGTAAACACAGATGCTGATGAATGTACTGCAAGCGGTGTTGTTCTTGGAACTCCAACAGTTGACGATAATTGCTCAATTCTTTCTGTAACAAATGATGCTCCTGCAGTATTCCCAATCGGAACAACAACCGTAACTTGGACTGTAACCGATGGCAGCGGAAACATTGCAACTTGCGAACAAATCGTAACCGTAACTGATATTGAACTTCCAACAATAGTTTGTCCTGCTCCAGTAGCAGTTAACACTGATGCTGATGAATGTACTGCAAGTGGTGTAGTTCTTGGCACACCAACAGTCGACGATAATTGTTCAATTCTTTCTGTAACAAATGATGCTCCTGCAGTATTCCCAATCGGAACAACAACCGTAACTTGGACTGTAACCGATGGTAGCGGAAACATTGCAACTTGTGAACAAATCGTAACTGTAACCGACATCGAACTTCCAACAATAGTTTGTCCTGAGGATATTGTTTCTTGTTCAAATGTAATTGAACTTGTTGAGCCACTGGTTTCAGACAATTGCGGGATTGACCAAATTTCTAATAATGCTCCTGTTATATTCCCAGCTGGAACAACAGCTGTAAACTGGATTGTAACTGATGTTAATGGAAATATCTCATCTTGCGAGCAACTTGTTCACGTTTCCTTAATGAATGTAGATGTAGAGGCTTCATCTCAAGTAAGCTGTACTGATGCAAGCGATGCTGTAATAAGTGTTACCGTTGAGGGAGCATTTGGAGAAGTAACTTATTCTCTAAATGGAGGAACTCCACAAGCGTCAAACATTTTTGAAGGCTTATCTGCTGGAGAATACACAGTTCTTGTTGAAGACGAGAATGGATGTTCTGTTTTAACAGAGGAAATTACTATTACTAATCCAACTCAAATTGAAGCTGAAATTATCGTATCTTCTCAAGTCTCTTGTTTCGATGGCAATGATGCTTCTATAGAGGTTTTGGCCACTGGTGGAACAGGTCAGTTTACATATTCTATAAATGGTGGAGCTCCTCAAACATCAAATATATTTGAAAACCTTGCTGCCGGAACTCATACAGTTGTGGTTGAGGACGAGAACTTATGTTCAACAACTTTAACTGATATAGTAATTGAAAATCCAGAAGCGTTACAAGTATCCTATACTGTACAAGACGAAATATCTTGCTTTGGTTCAGAAGACGGAACAATTGAGGTTTTCGTTAGCGGTGGAAGTGGAGTTTACACAGTTGTATTAACAAATACAACAAACGGTCAAGAAAATAGTCTGAACAGTTCATTCATATTCGATAATTTAGTTGCTGGAAGTTATACAATAAGAGTTACTGACTCTAATGGATGTTCAGAACTAATAAATGCAACTTTACAAACTCCAGAAGCGTTAGAATTAAGCTATTCACCATTCTGTGAAGCAGGAATTGTTGGAATAGAACTAAATGCAAACGGAGGTCTAGGAACGCCAATGTTCTCAATTGACGGTGGACAAAGTTGGACAGAATCCAGTAGTTTTACCAATTTGGTAAATGGCACAACTCTCTCTCTTATCGCAACAGATGCAAATGGATGTTTGACAGGAATAGTCAATGTGCCAGTAGAAAGCTTAAACACTCTCAACGCTAGTGCAGAAGTTGTTTCAGAGAATGCATGTTATGGTGTTGCCGATGCTGCTATACAAATAAATATTGTTGGTGGTGTGGCTCCTTATACATTTACAGTAAACGGAACCGATGTGCATTACTCTGACTTAATTGCCAGCTTAAATGCAGGTGATTATGTTATTCAAATTCGTGACGCTAACGAGTGTCCGGCTGTAACAGAAATTTCAATCGAAAGCAGCGAAGAAATAGAAATTGATTTAGTTTCAAAGACTAATGCAGATTGTAATGGAAACAGCGATGGAACTGCTGAGATTGATGTTTCTGGTGGATTTGGAGAATTTGATTACAATTGGACAAATGGTTCTACAGGTAGAATTGTTGCGGACCTAAATGCTGGGACTCACACTGTTACTGTTACCGATCTAAGAGGCTGTGAAGTTACATACGATGTAATTATAGAATCAGATGTAATTGGTGTTGAATTGGTAATGAATACTGTCTTTACACCAAACAACGATGGTATTAACGACCACTTTGTAATTTCTAATCTGGAAATGTATCCAGAAAACGAACTAGTTGTTATTAACCGATGGGGTAACGAAGTTTATAGTAAAAAATCTTACGACAACTCATGGGATGGTAGCAATCTAACCGAAGGGACATATTTTTATGTGCTGAAAGTTAAAATGTGTGATGAATATAAAACCTTAAATGGATATATAACAATTCTTGAGTAAATCTGTTAAATTAGAAACAGTCAAAATAAAATAAATGAATATAAATATGCAAATAGAACACAAAATTTGGTCAGGGTCTGATAGCTTTACAAGAAACTGTAAATGCGTGGATCTAATATTTTGCGGACTAAATAATTGTGTTCTATTTGAAAAACAATAATAATTATGAAAAAGACATATACTATATTAATCGCTTTACTGTTTGGTACAAGTTTGTTCGCGCAGCAAAACTTTATAACAAATCAGTATATTTTTAATCCTATGACTATTAATCCCGCTTACGCTGGGACAAAGCAATGGACAAGTATTAACATGCTGTATTCTGCCCCCTGGTCAGGTTTGGAAGGGGCTCCAAACACACAATCGTTTAGTATTGAGGGTTCTCCAATATCAACAATGGGATTGGGCTTACAGTTAATTAATGATAGGATAGGTGCGGAATCAAGACAGTCTTTATGGGCTAATTACTCATATATCTTAAAATTAAATAAGAAATTGAATCTTTCTATGGGCTTAGCTGCAGGAGTATCTTATTTTAGCTTAGATGGTCGTAAACTTATTTCCGAATCGATTGATGATCCTTCTGTACCACTAAATCGAGTTAATTCGATTCGCTTTGACCCAAAAATGGGTATTTTCCTTTATTCTGAAAGATTCTATACAGGACTCTCAGTTACTGATATGCTAGGAAATTTGATTGAATCTCCGGATGGATTTGTTTCAAAACAAGAAAGACATTATTATTTAACTGCCGGGTATGTGTTTGATTTAGGCGAAGATGTAAAGGCGAAACCTAGTATTTTAATTAGAGAAGATTTTAAAGCACCAACTAATATTGATGTGACGACACATTTCTTAATTAAAAAAACATTTTGGATTGGTGCGACATATCGTTTTGGGGCTAACTTTTTTACTAGTCAAAGCTTAGATAACACTTTACGTAAACGTGATGCATTAATTGTAATGACTCAATTTAATATTAATCCATCATGGGTAATAGGGTATTCATATACTCACTCTCTTACTGCTTTAAGCAGTTTTGCTGGGCATGAAATAATGCTTGATTATACTTTGCCTAGAAAAGTTGAAACAAGGATGAAAACGCCTAGATATTTCTAAGTACAATATTGAAATTAAAGAGAAAAACTTAAAAAATTGAAATTATGAAAACAAAATATACCATATTAACTCTAATTCAAATCTTATTATTTGCAGGTTTTACATTTGCTCAAACAAGTTTACCAGTTGCTGAACAACAAATGCAAAAGTTTGATTATGTAAAGGCAATAGATATGTATCTTAATCATTTTATAATAAACAAGCCTAACGATACAGATATCAGAAATATGTCATATTGTTACATTAAGATTAATGACACGAAAAATGCAGAAATCTGGCTGTCAAAAGTAATTCAATCAGGGTCGGCAACATCAGAAGACATTATTATCTATGCTGATTTGCTAAAATCAGAAGGAAGGTACATTGATGCCATAGTATATTATCAAAAACTTAAAGAAGAAGACCCGTCTAAATCAAAATTTGCTGATGAAAATATTAAGATTTGTGAAGAGGTTTTGGTTTGGTTAGAATCAGAACCAGATTTTGTTGTAAAAAATGAAGAGAAATTGAATTCAGTAAATTCAGATTTTGGGATTGTTAATTTTGGTGAAAGCTTTATTTTTACTTCGGATCGCATTCCCCCAGTTTCTGGATCATCACAGAATATGGTTTATGGATGGACTGGTAATCCGTACTTAAAGCTATATGAAGTTAATATGAACAAATCTGATAGCATCAGAGATATTTCTATTATGTCCGAATTAAATAACGATTATCATAATGGACCAGGATACTTTGATGTAAAAACGAATACTTTTTATTTTACACGAACAAAACTTGTTAAACAAAATAGCAAGACTCAGAATCCTGACCCAACAGCTTGGTTTAAAGAGAAAACAGATATTTACACAAACAGACTTGAGATATACAAATCTGAGATAGTTGATGGAAAATGGCAAGAAATTATCGAATTCGAGCATAATAATGCGGAGGCTTATTCTATTGGACATCCAGTATTGTCACCTGATGGAAATATATTATATTTTGTGTCGGATATGTCTGGAGGATTTGGAGAGACTGATATTTATTACAGTGAAAAGCTTCTCTCAGGAAAATGGAGCAATCCACAAAATATTGGAGGCGAACTAAATACAGCAGGAAAGGAACTCTTCCCATCATTTGACGCTGACGGGAAATTATATTTCGCGAGTGATGGGCATATTGGAATGGGTGGTTTGGACATATTTAAATCTACAGGAAGTAAAACTAGCTGGACAAGTCCCGAAAATCTTAAATATCCATTAAACTCTCCAAAAGATGATTTTGCAATAATTTTCACAGAACCAGATAATATGGGTTATCTTGCCTCTAATAGATATGGTGGAATAGGCAGTGATGACATTTATAGTTTTGTTTATTCACCGCCTCCTCCACCGATTCCTACTGAACTTATTTTAGCTGTTACCACATTCGAAACACTTGACGATGGAACCATACAGCCTTTGGAAAATGTTGATTTGCATTACCATAAGAATGGAGATGGTTCGAAAGTTTCGCTAATTCCTATTTATCCAGGAATGTATCAGGCAGTAATTGATTGTGATAGCGATTATATTGTAAACGGAGAAATTTCAGGTTATTTTACTCAAACCACAACAATAAAGACTAAATGCGAGACTATGAACGATACGGTTTTTGTTCAACTGATGTTTGAAAGAATTGTCATTAACAAACCAATAGTAATTGAGAATATTTATTATGATTATGATAAATGGGATATTCGTCCAGATGCAGCATTGGAATTAGATAAAATAGTTACTCTGCTTATCGAGAATCCAACAATTATTATTGAGTTAGGATCGCATACCGACTCACGTGGTAGTGATAAATACAATGAAACTTTGTCTCAAAAACGTGCCGAATCTGCAGTTCAATATATTGTGGAGCATGGAATTGTTGCTGATAGAATTACTGCCAAAGGCTATGGTGAGTACAAACTAGTTAATAAATGCTCAAACGGTGTAAAGTGTAGCGAAGAAGAACATCAGCTAAACCGCCGTACCGAATTTAAAGTTACTGGTTTCAGTAAAGAACAGCCTATAATATATAGTACTGTGGAATAATTTAAAAGTGCTGTTTTTGTTTTTACGAAAAGGATCGGGGAGTTTTCCGGTCCTATTTTTTTTATTAGAATCTTCTTTTGGAGAGATTTTTTTAATTATTTTTCCTTTACCTGTAACTTTTGCTTAATATTGTTCGTCAGATAGGCGATTATGAAAACGAAAGAATACAATATCACAGTAGAAAAACATGCCGACGGGCTGTACAGATTCATTCTCGGAAATATAAGAGATGAATTTAAAGCTCAGGATATTGTTCAAGATAGCTTTGAAAGATTATGGATAAATCATGACTCTGTTGAATTTGACAAAGCAAAATCTTTTCTTTTCAAAATCGCTTATAACAGAATGATTGATATTATTCGCCATGATAAAAGAATTAATAGTCAAAGTGAAATTTTTGAGCGAGTTGACGATATTACCGACTTCCGTCAGGCAGAGCTTAGAGAAATAATAAATAATGCTTTGACTAAACTGAGCGAGATCCAGCGTTCGGTAGTTTTATTACGTGATTATGAAGGCTATACTTATGAGGAAATTGCTCAGATAACCGATCTTAGTGAAGCTCAAGTGAAAGTTTATATCTTCAGAGCAAGACAACACATGAAAAATTACTTAGGAAAATTTGAGGAGGTAATAAAATGAATGAAAAAATCAATATAAAGAATTATGAAGCATGGTGGGTTGACTACCTCGACGGGAAATTAAGCGTTTCTGATGAGGAGAGATTATTCGCGTTTCTTGAATTGAATCCTAAAATTTCTCAAAATCTTATTGATGCGAATGATTTTACAATACCTAGTATAGAAGTGAAGTTTTCACAAAAAGAATCACTTAAATCAGAGAATCAATTAGAATATCTACTTATTGCAAAAGTAGAAAATGTAATTAGTGAAGAAGACGATTTGTTTATTACAGAAAAGATTAAAAACGAATCAGAAATTGCTGAGAATTATAAATTGTATCAAAATGCGTTTGCAAAACCAGACAATAATATCGTATTTGAAGGAAAGAAATATCTAAAGAAAAAAGAAGTTATTCCTTTATATAAGTATTCAGCTATAGCTGCAGTATTTGCATTTGTGTTTGTTGTAGGGTATCTTCTTACTAGCAACGTTCCGGAATATGACCAAGGACAACCCGCTCAGATATCATTTTTTAAAATACCAAATATTGTTTTTGATAGCATAAATCAAAAAGATGAATTCTATAATAATCAGATAGATAATTCAGAAAAGACGATTTATGCTTCGACAGAGAAAAATGAAGAACCGGAAATGAACTCTGAATTTAATAATATGATAGAGGTCCCTAAAAGACTTCCTTTATCAAAAATAGAGAATGTTGGTAATTATTATTCAAACAACGAAAAACAATTATTGGCATATCAGGCTAATCAACCACAACAAGAAGATGTTGCTTTTGAATATGAATTACAATATGTGAAATCCCCAAACGAAAAAGACAACAAGTTTAAATCAACATTAAGTAAAGTGTATGATTTCGGAAAAGAAATAGATATCGCAGGCTCATTTGATAGGTTAAAAATGGCAAAAGAGGACTTGTTTATAACAATGAATGAATAGTAAAATAATAAATAACAAATAATAAAAATAATAATTTAAAAATAACAATTATGAAAACAACTAAATTTTTATCAGCAGTAATCGGGATGATTTTATTATCAGCTGTAATAACGGCCAACGATTACAGAGAGTATGGTGATGATACTATTAGAATTAAGACCAAGGATAATTCGGAGATGATTTTAATAATAAATGAATTTGATGATTTTAACGGATTGTCACTCGAAGTTGAATCGGTTATGAATAGTCTTGAAGATGTTTTGTTTGAGTTGGAATCAGAACTCGAAAATCTTGATTCAGTAATTAATGTAAATGTTAAAAATATTGATAATGAAATTGTAATCGATATAAAAGGCGTTTCAGATAACGAAGACAAGATTATTAATTTGAATTATGACATGAATGATGAACCGAGAAAAGAAAGAACATTACATGGTTTTATGACTTATGATTTTGGATTTAATAATTATCTCGAAAATGGAAAATTTCCGAATGATGTAAATGCTCAATATGCTGCAAAACCTTGGGGTTCGTGGAATTTTGCAATTGGTGGTGGGTTACGTTGGTACTTCACTAAACCTGTATCAATTGATATCGCAGCAGATTTCTCATGGTATAATTTTAAATATCAGGACAGGAGTACAAGAGTTAACAAGACCGATGACGATATCGTTTTTAGTACAGATGCTTTAGGAGCAGAATATATTAAAAGTAAAACATCAGTTCCATATCTTAATGTAAGTCTTATTCCGATGGTTCATTTTGGCGCTCACAATAGTGGTGTTAATCATCGTGATTTTAGATTGGGGCTTGGCGTTTATGCAGGATATCGTTTGGGCGGAAGTGTTAAATATGTTTATGAAGTGGATAATGTGAAAATGAAATACCATAATACCGGAGATTATTTTCTCAACACATACAGATACGGTGTAAAAGCAGTTTTAGGATATGCAGACGTAAATGTCTTTGCTTCTTACGATTTAAGTACATTATATGCAGAAGGAAAAGGCCCAGCACTTAACCCAATTTGTTTTGGTCTTAATTTTACATTTTAGAGTTTATCAATGCATGTAAGCAAAAGCCACTCTTTTTAGGAGTGGCTTTTTTTGTATTTGCTGATGGTACAAGGACTTAGCCAATATGATACATTAGCCATACTGGTATATTTATTATTTTTTACAATTCTTCCAGAAGCCCTGCAGAACTACTATTGTAAAGATTCCAATAAGTCTTATTATTGTATTTAATAAACAAAGTGTCTCCTTCAGGATAAATTCCTACAAGAGTGTCAGCAGGGTATGAGAAACCATTATTAAAATCGATATTGAATTTATAATTATTAAATGAGGGTAATCCCTGATATAGACTTGGGTTATCCCATATTCCATCAATATTTACATGCTGATCGTCACGAGTTGACCAAACTTCAATTTGTTTGCTTTCGCTTCCATCGTAGCTATAACCATACAGAAAAATTGTAGCAGTGTTATCACTAGACCAAAAAGTGAATTTTAAAGACTCGGTGCAAATTACAGGATAAGACTCAATAATAACATTATTTCCGGCGGTAATTACGATTTCGTCTCCTGTTGGGTCAACTTTTATTCTTTTTGCTTCTGCATCAGTATGATTACCAACATAAACTATACCTGTAGCACGTGCATATTGGTATTTGATTTTTCCATCGACATATTCTCCAGCACTTGTCGTTAGCTCTAATTCGAAACCGGTTGGATCTGCATCTGTAGTTATTTTAATTGTAATTTTCCCATCAACGGCATCTTCTGGGGCTACTTGCAAATCATATTGTAAACTCTCAAAACCAGGATATAATGAGGTTAAATTAGTATTACTGTTGGTTAGCACAAGGATAGGAGTTTCGATACTTTGTTCGTCTTTTTTACATGAACTGAAAATCGCGGCAATTGCCACTGTTAATAAAAATAAAGTTGTAATTTTTTTCATAAATAGATAGATTAAATTAATAAATATTAGTTGCGTTTAATACTTTGTACTGCGGTTTTACGTCTTCCACAAACATTACTACATTTTTTGATGTAATATTTTCCGTATGATTCCACTTTGGATTGTAGAGTGGGTAAAAACTGTTTTCATAATATCCTTTATCGTAGGTAACTTCGACTTTTCGTTTTACATAAACTTTTACATTTGTGTAAACATACTGACTGAGAATTGTTTTTCCAATAGATTCTGCAACATCCCAGAAACCACCGCTAGTACCACGTTCGTTTTCAATAATTAAGTAATAATTCATACGATGATCACGAATTTCGAATTTCCCTTGTGCATATCCGTTTTTACCTTCTTGAAGCACTGTATAAGCTTGTCCTGTTATATATTTCTCATATTCGGGTTGGGTTAAAATTTTGTAAATTACCTGGTCTTCAATTTTAGGAATAAAAGATCCAATAGCTTGACCAGCTAATTCACTCAAACCTGTAAATCCTGTTATAACCTGAACGCCATCGCTTACAACTACAGTCGTTTCATTTCCAGTCTGAGTGCCAATATCCCCCGAAATGCCTGCTATGGCGTTTGCGGTTGAAGCTTTATCAAAAACCTCATAAGTCTTTTTAGTTTTAGAAATAGCTCCTGTGGCATCTGCAGTTCCAGACATTGCCTTTCCCACACCAGCATCAATTGCCATTGTTGCAATCTGTCCAACTTTTTTCTGTAAGGCTTTATAAACTTCATCCCCTACAGAAATTGTAAACCCCCATTCAATTGATTTTGAGATTTTATAATCTGTAAGAATTTCTTGTGGCATTACAATTGGAATTACAAATTTATTATCTATTCTAAGTGCGTATGCAATATCCATAAATATTTGATCCTCAGTATATTGAGGGGTTCTCTGTTGTTTTATCTGAGGAGTGGAAACTCGCATATAGTCGTAAATTACCGAATCTGCTTGATAAGAATGAACAGTATCAGGAACCTGTACCATTACTGCTTTTCTCTCTACAAAATCACCAGTTCCATTTTCATTGTCACAATGAACAGTAAGTTCAGCTGTAAACTTTTTCATACCCCCACGTTGAATAACAAGAGTATAAATACCATCAGAAGGCACAGTTATTTTAAAGTTAAATTCTCCAACATCATTCTTGTCTATTATGTGCTGAAAAGCCTCGTCGGCATTCTGCCTATATAGCTTCACATTTTTAATTGTGTGAATTGTTCCTTTATTTTCATTTTTCATTTCTGGACTAATGTTTATCCATAGTTCTTCTCCGCGATAGGCTCTAAAATAAAAAGTCTCGTCATTGATTTCTTTGTTTTCACTGTAAATGACTCGAACATTTTTCTGTGCTGCCATTGTTAATGATGAAACAATAAAGCTAAAAAACAATAAGCCAATTAAAGGCATTTTTATGATAGTCTTTAATTTATAATTTACCATTTATAATTTGTTATTTGAGTTATTTTTGAAAAACATATTTTTTTTCATTCTTAATTACCTCCATCGACATTGGAATTTTTTCAACCACTGGTTTTATTGTAACAATGTCCTGACTTATCTGAGACCATGTTGTTGTTTGATAAACTGCATAAGTAGCGACACTTATTTTTATCTCGGCGAGGATGTTTAGATTTTGTAATCCAATATAAATCACATCCATAGGAGACCAGTTTCCTGAGTATCCTGTAGCCAGACCAGATTCGTAAACCATTGGGTTTGTGTTGTTATCATTGTCCATAAACTTGTCAAGCTCGGTTTTGTCAGCCATTATAAGATAATAAACAGGTTCCCCACCTTCTTGAGGAGCTACCATAGAAAACATCGTTTCTACACCTAATCCAATAGCAGCACCACCTGGAACAAACAGGCTTAATGCTAAACATCCTACATCCATACCTGTGCTTATTGCATTCCACATTGACTCCGCACCTGCCTCCGAAGTTATAAGAATCTGATAACCGACCAAAACCATTTGTTTATTATCGGATAAAATTGTATCCTGAGGTTTGGTAATTGTTGCATAGTTTTTCTGTCCACCCTTTAGTGTGTATTTTTTTGCAGATATTTGGGTGCTTTCATAGTCAACATCTGTAATTATTTTGAAGTATGACGGTTCTCGAAATTCTTTATAATCAACAACTTGATTTATTTCATATTGATGGATAACTGTATCATAGTTCTTAGTGAGTTCAATTGCTGTATTAAAATATCTTCCACCAATATATTCTGCTTTTCGCATAAGTCGCAACTCTATATCTTGACTAAAAGATCTAATCGAAAATGTAAACTCTACAACTCCGGTTTCAACAATATTAATTTCGATTTGTCTGGTTGGGTCGTAGTCTTTTTCTGAAAAAAGCACTTTAGAGTTTTGCGTAATGGTAATCTGATCAATAGTTTTGTCCTTTTTTGTGGCTAAGTTTAAATAAAGTACATCTCCTTCATGAAATGTATAGTCCAAAATAGCGGGTGAATTTTTGCTGATATTTATATCTCTCATAGCAACCAAGTAGGTGTCGTAAGACAAATCTATTTCTTGTGCGTTGAGAAATGCTGCTGACAAAAGACTAATAATCAGCAAATACTTTTTAATTTTATTCATTATTTGTAAATATTTTATTCAACAATAATTTTCTAAACAGTTTTGCTATCCAGCTAAAATTGATGCAACTAATAGCGTTGCTAAAATTAAAATCATAGTATTATTCATTTTATAAGACTTTTTATAATTAGTAAATATCTGTTTTGCTTATTTTCTGAAAATTGCACAGCTCACAAATAAAATTCATTCACTATACTAAAAACCATACTATTTTTAGTTAGTGATAAAAAAAGTCAATTAACCATAATTTTTCAAGCACGCAGAATCCATTTTTCTGAAACATGGCTACAAAAAAATAAAATAAAACAAAACAAAAACCTGATTTTTGTTAGCTGGTAACAAAAAGAAGTAAAAATAGTACTTAAAGACAGTATTTTTATCTTACTTTCTTATGGGAAAAATGGTAAGTTTTTCAGGATTAGAATTTTAAAATTAGGCTCCTATAAAAAGTACATAATGATATCAATTTTCCACATCCTTAACTTCAATCGGAATGTCTGTACATAAATCCAAAGGTTTATAACCAACCAAAATATCATTTTCTAGCCTGATACCGAAACCTTCATCAACAATGTAAATAGCCGGTTCACAGCTTAGAATCATTCCTGGAAGAAGTATTGTGTCTTTTGTCCCTACATCATGCACATCAAGTCCTATGAAATGAGAAAGCCCATGCATAAAATATTTTTTTAATACAGGGTTCTCAGAATCTTGTAATAGGATATCCTTTTTTGTTAATAATTTTAATTTTATAAGTTCTTCCTGTATCAGTAATTCACATTCTTCATTTAATTTACGGATTGTTGTTCCTGGTATCATTTTGCTTTTCATGTGTTTCATGACACTTAGCACAGAATTGTAAACTTCTTTCTGTCGGGAAGTAAATTTGCCCGATACGGGGATTGTACGGCTAAGGTCGGCTGCATAATAATCTACTTCAGCTCCAAAATCCAGCAATAATAAATCTCCAGCCTTACAACGGTTATGGTTTGTGTTGTAGTGCAAAACACAATTATTCGAACCAGATGCGCAAATCGGCAAATATGCGTGACCTTCAGCTCCAGCAGATAAAAACGAACGAGTAAGTTCAGCTTCAATTTCATATTCCCAGCAGCCCGGTTTAACAAAATTACGTATTTTATCAAAAGCTTCTCCTGTAATATTAATTGCCATTTGAGTTGCAGCAATCTCTTGTTTGGTTTTTTGCAGTCTTAAGTTAATAGAAATCGGATCGAGATCGTTAAAGAATAAATTTTGACAGGACTTTTCTATATTTTGTTTCCACTCACGAATAGCAGGGTTTTGATAATCTGAACCACGAATATTGGATTTATATGAATAATATATTGTCGTGGTTTTACTTAAAAAAGAATTCATTATTTCATCAAACTTATTGATGTACTCAATATTAAAAATACCAGAAATATCTGAGGCTTCTTGTTTAGAATATTTATGCCCAATCCATGTAAGCATTTTTTCGTCGGGTTCTATAATAAAAGCATATTCTTCAACACGCTTATTTGTAGTATCGTTAAAGAGTACAATTATTGTTTTTTCCTGTGTAAGACCGCTAAAATAATAGGTGTCCGAATTTTGTCTATATTTATAAAACTGGTCTCCATTGCGGGGAAACTGTTCGGCTGAGAATAATACCACTACTGAGTTTTGTAATAATTGTGTGTAGAGTCTTTTGCGGTTAGCGACAAAAAACGATTTGTCAAAATGTTTTTCCATGTTAAAAAAATCTTATTGTACAAATTTAATGAAATAGATTTAATGTTAGCTTTGTTACAAATATTAAAATATGAAGATACATTGTTTCATCTTAATGTTGATTTTATTTTCAAAAATCGGTTTATGCCAAAATGATAGTTTTGAAATAACAATTACGAATATTAGAAACTCAACTGGAACGATAAAATGGGCGGTATTTAAAAACGAATCTCAGTTTAAAACAAATACCCAATATGTAGATGCCGGCTCAGTTCAAGCAACAACAGGTTGTGTTAAAATAATCACAAAGAATATTGCTGATGGTAACTATGCAATCTCTGTTTATCATGACGAAAACAATAATTCTGAAATAGACTTTAATTTTTTTGGCTTGCCAATAGAAGGATTTGGATTCTCTAATGATCCAGTAATATATTTTGGACCTCCGTCGTTTAAAGAATGTGTTATTGAAAAAAACGGAAAAACGAGCAAAAGCATTAAGATTAAGTACTATTTGTAAGATATTTGAAAATTGTTTTTTACAGAAATTCAAAATCACAGTAAATTTTGACAGCTTTTGCAGTAATGGTATTAAAACGGTAGTCGTTATTAACGGTTAATTTTATAACTTGTTATTTAATCTTGAGATATTGAATTTTATAAAACTGGTGAAGAAGATTATTTTTATTACCTTTACTTCAATTATTATTACATGTTAGATTCTCATATAAATAATCCAAAGTCACCAAAATACCATGTGAAGCGTTGGCTTGATTCTCATTCAGCAGAGCTTTTAGGTAAGAAGGCTGTTGATTTACCAGCCGGGAACGGAGTAAGTTCGGAAATACTAAAAAATCATGGCGTTGAAGTTTATGCTTTCGATTTGTTCCCCGAATATTTCAGAGCAAAAGATATCGAATGTCGGCGTGCGGATATTATGAGAGGAATTCCTCTAGAAGACAAAATGGCCGACCTTGCAATTTGTCAAGAAGGGATAGAACATTTTAGCGATCAACTAAAAGCATTGAAGGAATTTAACAGGATTCTTGTAAGTAATGGAAAACTTTTAATCACAACACCATCTTATTCAAATCTGTCAGCACGTTTGAGTTATTTGCTTTTCGAAAGTGAAACCAATAAACAAATGCCTCCCAACGAAATTGATGATATTTGGATGGTTGACAAAGCCGTTTCTAAGGAAATTTATCATGGACACATTTTTCTTATCGGACTGCAGAAGTTAAGAATTCTTGCCAAACTGGCTGGGTTTAAAATTATAGAAATCAAATATTTAAGAATCAGCAAAGGATCTTTATTTTTGTTACCATTTCTTTATCCTTTGATTATTATAAGTTCATATTGCCGTTATCAGAGAAATATGAGAAGACTTAAAGATGTTTCAAAAGAACAAAAGAAAGCGGTATATCTCGAACAATTAAAAATCAATATTTCGATTAGAAATTTAGTTAATCATCATTCTTTTGTTGTATTCGAAAAAGAAAATGAAATTGATCAGATAGAGTTTGGCTTTGGAAAACCAAAAGTAGATTTTCAATCAGAAACCTAGTTTTCTTAAAGTACTATATTTTCGACAAAAGTTGAAATTTTTCCAGAATATGTAAGGACTAATTTGTGCATTGTTCTTGTGCAAGCAATATACAAGAGATTACGCTCAAGTTCTTGATTATAGTTTGCATTTGTCGTTTCGGGAACTATTACCATATCAAATTCTAAACCTTTAGCCAAATTTATCGGACAAACAATAACCCCGTGAGCATAGACAGCGCTATCTTCGTTTAGAAGAGAAGCAACAATTTTTTTCTTTATTAATATGCCATACAAATTATTCGCTTGTTTTTGTGTTTTACAGAGTATCCCCAGCGATTGATATCCTGTATTCCGAAACGAATCAATGAGCTCACAAAGCTTTTTTATTTCTTTGTCAACATTTTCAAATGAGAGAATTACAGGTTTTTCACCACGCCTTTTAATAGCAACCATATCTTTAGCAGGAAGTATATTTTGCGAGAATTCCATTATTTCGTATGTTGACCTATAGCTTTTTGTAAGTTTAACATACTCAGCATCAGGGAATACTTTTCTAATATCTGCCGCACTAGACGAACTGAATGGATTAACAGACTGTGCATAGTCTCCTAAAATTGTTTTTTTGCAAGAAAAGATATTTGCTATAACAGTATATTGTATAAAGTTGTAATCCTGCATTTCATCTATCAATAGGTGTTTTACTTTATCGTATTTTTTATATCCTTCCAATTTCGATTTCATATAAATTAATGGAAACACATCAGAATATTCAAGTTTTTGTCCTGATATAGTTTTGAAAAGATGAGGCATTTCAAGCCAGTCATAAAAGGAAATGTAATAGTCGCGTAAAGTTCTAAGCTTTAGCATATTCTTAAGACGCATTCTTATAACATTTCGTTCTTCAGTAGAAATGTCGTATAGGTAAAATATTTTGATGTTTTCTTCAATATCTTTTACAATTTGAGGAATTCGGTTTTGAATAGTAAGACGATGAAGAGATTTAAACCTTTCTTCTATGAACCATGCTGGGACAAAACATTTTTTTATCCAGATGTCTTCGGCATTAAAGAAAGAATTTTCAACGAAAACCAGATATTCATTCATTTTACTAAGAAAAGCTGCATTAGATTTATATGAAATTCTTTCACGATAATCCTCATCAGAATCTTCGAGTAGTTTTTGCACTTGCTGATAAAATGTTTGAAATTTGAATTTTTTATCCAGTAACTCTTCAGCAAGGGTGTCCATTCCGATTTCAGGAATATTTTCTTCTCCCAATTCTGGCAAAACACCTGAAATATAATCTGCAAATACTTTATTGGGTGAAATAATCAGAATTTCGTCGGCTCTGATATTTTCTTTAAACCGATATAGCAAAAAGGCAATACGATGCAATGCTACTGATGTTTTTCCTGAGCCTGCAACTCCTTGTATAATCAGAGCTTCAGCCTTTTCGTTACGAATGATTGCATTTTGATCGCGCTGAATTGTGGCGACTATATTTTTCATTCTCTCGTCTGAAGACAGGCTTAGTTCTTTTTGTAAAATTTCATCATGAATGTTTAGTGCAGTGTCTAGCATAAACTCCAGATTGCCGTTGACAATTCGATATTGCCTCTTTAGGTTTATTTCTCCATTAATTCTACCTGAAGGTGAGCGATACCAAGCCTTGCCTAGTTCAAAATCATAAAACATTGAGGATATAGGAGCACGCCAGTCATATATAATATTTTTGCGTGATACAACGTCCATAAATGCTTGTATGCCTATGTAAATCTGTTTTACTTTTTGTTTTTTAGCTTCTGTAAAATCAATTCTGCCAAAGAAAGGTGACAGTAATAGTTTGTTTAGCCTTTTTTTTAATTCTACAGCATTTTCACCGCTTATAGCACCACGCGCAATAGCCATCCGCATGCCGTAGCTCTCGAACTTATCCATTTCGGATTTGTTTTCATAAAAGAACTCCTTGTTTTCTCTAAGTTGTTCAGCGTAAGACTGTATATTTTCATCAATTTTTTCAATATTTATCCTCAACTTATCTTTAACCAGCTCTATGAAGATTCGTTCCTCTTGTTCGGTAATGTTCATTTTAATCTAAGATTTGATGTCAGCAAAGATAAAAAAAATCTAAGAATAGCCTAAGTCTGCTATTAAACGTATTGACTGTACTGATCGCCATAATCAACACTTCCCATTTCTCATTTTAATATTTTGTTTTGTAATATTATTAAGTTTATCTACTTTTACTTTTCGGAAAGATAAAAAAACATGTTAGTAAAAACCTTCGGATCGGCTGTAAATGGTATAAATGCAAACACTATTACTATAGAAGTTAATATTTCACAAGGAATAAATTTTTATTTGGTTGGTTTGGCAGATTCTGCTGTTAAAGAAAGTCAGCAAAGAATAATTAGTGCAATGACGACTAACGGATATAAATGGCCCGGGAAAAAGATTGTTATTAATATGGCTCCTGCGGATGTTAGGAAAGAAGGTTCTGCTTACGATTTACCTATTGCTATTGGAGTACTGGCAGGATCGGAGCAAATTAGTGATAAGTTGCTGGAAGATTATATTATGATGGGAGAACTTTCTTTGGATGGAGATGTAAAACCTGTGAAAGGAGCCTTGCCAATAGCCATTGAGGCAAGAAATGCAGGATTCAAA
>JAQVEY010000266.1 GCA_028697515.1 Bacteroidales bacterium
GTTTCAAAATTGACAAAGGTATTAAAGACCTACAATTTGATAAAAAAGGAAAAATTCTTCTGGCAGCCTCATCATCTACAGCGTATTTAATTAATCCCGACAATGGTAGTCTGATAAACACAATTAATGGAAGTGATTTCCAATTATTTACAGAATGCCCCTATTTTGTTGATATGAAAAAGTACGGCGACACAAAAGTTTTGATTTTCGAGACAGAAACAGGGAAAAAATTAAAAGAAATACGCGTTGGTTTTCAGCCAAAAACTTGTGGATTTGATAGTGAATTCAATACATTGTATGTTATAAGTTCAAAAAATAATATCAGTCCCGAAGATGAGAAAAAGCATTTAAATAGTAAAATCGAAAAGTCGGAGTTTTACAATTGTTATAATCAGGCATACACATCGAAACAGGAAGATAATTCGGGTTCTTACATTTATGTTTACGATATTGAAAATGATAAGGAAATCTCAACTATTATCTGTCCTTTCGATTTTACCGGCACATTTGCTTTGTTAATTACACCAACAGAAAATGATATTTATATATCGGATTGGGATATGTTTTTAAAAATTGATGAGAATAATATAACTACTGCTATCGAATGCAATAGGGCGGCATTTGCTTATGCAAATCATAATACTAATGATTATAACAATATTGTAATTGCCTCTACAAAATCAGGAAACATTTATAATATTACCGAGAACAAATGGTTTGAATTTAATCTTCGTGAAAATAATGAGCTGGTTTATACTGCAGATATTTTCAGTACTGAAGATAGAATTTGGCTGTTGTCAAAAGATTATACACTTATCTCGATGAATTATAATGGAGAAAAAGACCAAGAGTTTAAAATAAATTATGCAGGTGAAAAAGGTTTTTCGGTCTATTACCACAATGGTTATTCAAAAAAAGAAGACCGCGACAAAGAAGCAGAAATAATTAATAATCAGCTTAATATATTATCATTACCAAATATTGATCTTGAACAATTTATTGGCAAATCTGACGTAATTCTGGCCACTTTCAGCACTGTAACCGAAGCTGAGGAATTTATAAAAATTTTAAAAAACAATAAATTAAATTATATAACCAGAATCGCTCCGGCTAAATATGATTAAAGCTTTTTAATTAAATTTCACTAGTCAACAAAATCCTTTCGTATTGTTTTTTTTCATTATTTTGCATTAACAATTTCAATAATAGAATTATGAAAATAATATTTACACTATCGCTAATCTTCATTTTTTGTAGTACCTACGCTCAATTAAATTTGGTTGAACTTTCTTCACATTACGAATCAGAAACAAGTCTTATTGAATATAAAATAGACGAAAACATTGAACGTGATTCTAACGGAGGATATGGTTTTAAATTAAAAACTCCTTATGAGTTTACATCATTTGCAATAGGCTGGCAATCTACTACCGAAAACTATGGAGCTGGTATTTTTGAAATAATTTTTAAAGTACATAAGCCCGGCGTAGGCTGGTCTGATTGGAAAATTGACGAAGGTTTTACTAAGCCTGACGAAACAAGATCAGGTTATTACAAATCAAATATTATGTTCGGGGTTGATGAGTATTTGCATGATTCTCTGGAATTTTATATTCATACACCCGAAGGAGAAGAAATACAGGAAATTTATCTTATTATTCAGGATATTAGCAAAACAATAAATCCTGAAGCTCAGATGATTACTGTTTCAAATGGAGCAAAAACCTGCCCCGAGTTTCCGGCTTATATTCCACGTTCTGAGTGGTGTGGTTCGTATGATGCCTGTCATAATCCAACTTATACAGTTGTTTATAGGACTCCCACCCATACAGTAATTCATCATGGCGCAAGTCCCACATCCTATACAGACGGATATGCTGTAGTGAGAAGCTATTGGAATTATCATGTAAATTCAAACGGTTGGAGCGACATAGGATATAATTATCTTTTTGACAAATACGGAAACTTTTTTCAGGGACGACATAATCCAAACATTCCAAATAGTGATGTCCACGCTGCTCATGCTGGCTATTCAAATACATATTCAATAGGCTGTAATTTCTTAGGCGATTCTGATTCTCCAGAGACAGCTCCCACTACTGCTCAATTACAAAAATGTTCAGAATTTTTGGGATGGTGGTACGATTATAAAGGATTTGACCCAAATTCTTCAGCAAGTATCTTAAATCAGGCGGGAACCGAATGGGTTACATTGCCAAGAATTTGTGGACATAAAGATGTAAATCCGGGTGGAACAACATGTCCGGGAACAACTCTATACGCATTACTGCCTGATATTCGAACAAGTACAAATCAGGTAATTCTAGATTGTTCAACTCCATCCGATATTGAAGCACCAACAACATCAATTTCAACTGATAGAAATTGGTATAATTCCGATTTTGAGGTAAATTTCTCGGATGCTGATAACTCAGGAGGATCCGGAGTACAACATAGTTTCTATCAAATTATGGACTTTGATGGAACCGAATGGCGTGCAAATGCAACAGAAGGCTTTTTTAATGACAATTTCACTACTGCCATACATTCTGAATGGACTGCACTGTGGGGCAATTGGTCAATTAATGAAGAACACTTGTTACAAACTGATGAATCGAGCACAAATACAAACATTTATGCGTCTCTTACCCAAGAAGCAGGAAATATTTACTTATATCACTGGAAGCAAAAAATATCGGGTTCCGGCTCAAACAAACGTTCAGGTATGCACTTCTTCTGCAGTGATCCAACTCAAACCGGGCGTCTTGAATCATATATGGTTTATCTAAGAGCTGATGGCAATACGGCTGAAATTTATAAGTACATGAATAATTCTTATGAAACAACTTATGGAGGATTTTTCACTTCGGGAACATATACAATAGATCCTGATATTTGGTATGACGTAAAAGTAATATTAAATACGAACACAGGAGAAATTTCGCTTTATGTTGATGACAATCTTGCTGCAACAACAATAGACCCAAGTCCACTCACAATAGGAAATTCTATCTCTCCAAGAACAGGTGGATGTCAAACCGAATATGATGACATAAAAGTTTACAAAACACGTGAAAATACCATAACAGTATTACCTGCCGAAAACACTGATGCCGATATTCGTTATCAAAGTGTTAGCGTTGTTCAGGAAGCAGGTCGAATTAGAACATTATTAATTGATAATGCCGATAACTGGTCTGAAAGTATTTCAAAAAACGTTTTTACTGATTTTGATATCCCTGTAACTGAAATTTCCGTTGAAGGTACTTGGCAAACCGAAGATTTTACCGCAAATTTTACCGACACTGACGACTTAAGCGGAATAGAAAAAAGTTTTTATAGCGTATCCGACTTTAACGGATTAAAATGGTCTTCAAATCAAAACCTTGGTTTTGCATTCAACGATTTCGATACTGAAATAGGTTACGAATGGACTTCTCAGATCGGTACATGGTCAATATCAGATAATTGTTTAGCCCAAACTAATGAAACCGAAGCTAATACTAATCTATGGTCATATCTTCAACAAGATCTATCCAACAGATATATGTATGTTTTTGATATGAAAATTTCCGGTGCTGATGCAAATAAAAGGGCAGGATTTCACTATTTCAGTGATGACCCCACACTTTCAAATCGAGGAAACGGATATTTTGTCTGGTTCCGTCTTGCAAGCCAGAATTTGGAGTTTTACAAAGTAACCGACAATGTTTTTTCCTTAGAAAAGTATTACGACATAGAAATATCTGCTGACCAATGGTATAACATAAAAATCATTTTCGACAGAATAACAGGTGAGACTTATGTATATATGGATGATATCTTGGTTGGAGAATACAAAGATTCGGAGCCATACCAAAGCGGAAATTATGTTTCATTTCGCAGTGGAAATTCGATTATGTATGTTGATGATTTTAATGTTTTGCGAACACGTTACCTGGATGTTGATATAAGTCTCGGAAGTAGTGAAGATGCAATAAGATATCAAAGTCCTTCATCCGAAACTTACGCTGCAAAGATTAATTCGATTGTATCAGATTCCGCAAAAAATATTTCTCAAATTATTAGCAAAAATCTTTTGGTTGATTGGACAATTCCATCAACAGTTATAACTGTAAATGATTACGATTCTGAAGATATTGATACAACATATATTTTGAATCAGATTTCTGCAAATTGGACTGAATCAACTGATATTAATTCCGGAATTATTGCATATTATTATGCAGTAGGAACTACAGTTGGAGGAACAGATTTTATTGACTGGACAAATTGCGGACTTAACACTAATTTTATAGACAACAGTGTAAATCTGACTCCCGAAACAGTTTACTACATAAGCGTAAAAGCAGAAAATGGAGCA
>JAQVEY010000267.1 GCA_028697515.1 Bacteroidales bacterium
ATTTATCCTAATCCGACTAAAGATGTATTACATATTTCTGCGATGACCGAATTTAGTTTTGTTGATATTTATGATGCTTCTGGCAAATTAGTTTTATCATTATCGGCCTATTCTGAAATGGATGTTTCAGCCTTACAGAATGGAATTTATTTTGTTAAACTAAGATCAGACTTTGATATTTACAGAACACAAAAGTTGATTATTGTCAGATAGATATGCTTGAAGATGCTTTCCCAATTGATGAAGTAAACGAAGAATCAGAACAATCCGAATTGTATGAACATCATCGTTTGGTGATAGAACTTGGTCAGAAAATGATGAGGCTTGACAAATATCTTGTTAGCCGTTTACCATCCACATCGAGAAATAGAATACAAAATGCCTCTGAAGCAGGGAATATTCTTGTAAATGGTAATTCAGCCAAAAATAGTTATAAAGTAAAACCTGGTGATGTCGTCAGCATAGTTTTAAGTTATCCGAAATCTGAATTTGAGCTTGTCCCTGAAAATATTCCCCTTGATATTGTTTATGAGGACGACGATTTGATAATTGTGAATAAAAAGGCCGGCATGGTTGTTCATCCGGCATTCGGTCATTTTGAGGGAACTCTCGTTCATGCTTTAGCTTACAGGTTTCAGAATTTACCTATGTTCGAAGGCAAAGATGTGCGACCAGGATTGATCCATCGTATTGACAAAGATACTTCAGGAATTTTGGTTATTGCAAAATCTGATATTGCACTTAATAAGCTTGCCCGTCAATTTTTCGATCATACTTGCAAACGTTCTTATCAGGCATTGGTATGGGGAAATTTGTCAGATGATACAGGAACAATTACAGGAAATATCGGTCGCAGTTTAAAAAATCGTAAGGTAATGGACGTATTTCCTGAGGGAGATTATGGAAAAGAAGCTATTACGCATTATAAGGTGCTTGAGCGATTGGGTTATGTTAATCTAGTAGAGTGTCGTCTCGAAACAGGAAGGACACATCAGATTAGAGCTCATTTTAAAAGTATAGGACACCCTTTGTTTAATGATGCTGATTATGGTGGTGATAAAATATTAAAAGGAACGACTTTTACTAAGTATAAGCAATTTGTGGATAATTGTTTTAAAATATTACCCCGTCAGGCATTGCATGCAAAATCTCTTGGGTTTATTCATCCAGTTACCGGAAAAGAAGTATATTTCGATTCTGAACTTCCTCAGGATATGCATGATTGCATTAATAAGTGGAGAAATTATACTTCAGGAAGAGAAGATATGTCTGACTAATTATTTCTCAGGGGTACAATTATGGTCTTTGTACTTATGTAGTAAGAGTTTTCTAAATTCACGATCGGCATCGTAAAGCAAAGCAACTTTTTTAACAGGTAAAACCGATTTGTATTTCTCATGATATGTTTGCTCAAGTTTTGCTTTTTCGCTTCTGATTTCAAGCAAACGGTCCAATTTTGTTTCAATGTCTGATTCACTTAGCACCTCAATCCCCTTTTTCAGCTCTCGAGTAATCTTGTGTTCTTCTTTAAATAAGACATCCATTTTGTCATTAAATTCATTGTATATTGGCCAAAATTGCTGAGCTTCTTTAACAGTCAAATCCATTTTCCCAGTAATAAAAGCAATTTTTTCAGCTTGAATTTTTTCATCATCGAGTGGGCATTTTTCACCTTTATTTCCAGCTTGCCCAAATACTAAAGTTGAGCAAATAAGTATTGTTGTAATTGATAGAATTAGTTTAATTGTTTTCATTTTCATTTTGTTAGGTTTATTCATATAATAATTCATATTCGAGATAGTATTGTGATAAATAATCTTCCAGATAGGCCAAATCTTCATCAGTATTTACAATTTCAGATGATATAAAATCCTCAGAATATTGTTCATTGATATACTCGTAAAATGCAAATTCATCGTAAACTAATTCGGAAAGAAAATCATCATAATCATCAATATCTTCGGTAATTGTTGTATTTGGCAACTTATCGTTTTTATCTACGGTCAAATGTAAGACTGTTTTTAATAAAAATACCAGTACAAGTACCGAAGCTGCCATATACATATATGGTTTAAAAACATCAAAAGCACTAACTTTTGATACAGGTTTTTCATTTTTCAGACTTTCGTTAATTCTTGATTCAAGATTTTCGAAATACTTGTCCGGTACTTTGAAATTATTGGTTTTTGGTATGTCTTCTAAATTTTTCATAATAACAAACAGTCTTTTGACAAATCAAATATTATATGGTTTAAAGTTTATTAATATATTTTTCAATTTTTGTTACCGCATGATGATATGACGCTTTTAGTGCGCCTACCGTAGTGCCAAGTATTTCACTTATTTCTTCATATTTTAAGTCGTCATAATATTTCATATTAAATACTAGTCTTTGTTTTTCGGGCAGTTTAAGAATTGCTTTTTGAAGTTCTTTTTGCAGATTATCTCCGTCAAAGTACTGATCGCTTTCAATTTTATCTGCTAGGCTATCTTCATAACTTAGAGCTGAGAAAGTATAATACCTTTTTTTAACGGATAAAAAATTTAGACATGTATTTGTAGCTATACGATATAACCATGTGTAAAGAGCAGATTCTGACCTGAATGTTTCGATTTTGGTAAAGGCTTTTACAAACGTATCCTGCAATAAATCATCAGCATCCTGATGGTCAATTACTAGTCTTCTGATATGATAATATAGCTTTCTAGAATATTTTTCAACGATAATGGAAAAAGCTGCATTTTTAGTTTCTGGATTATTTAGCAGACTTATTATTTCATTATCGTTTGTAGAATCCATATATAATTAAAGCTTTCTTTTAATCACTTTCTCGGCTGCAATAACAATATTTGTAGTTGTAAGACCGTATTTTTCCATTAGTTGATCAGGTGTGCCGCTTTCACCGAATGTATCAAAAACTGCAACAGCTTCGATAGGTACTGGAAAGTTCATAGCTGAAAATTGAGCTGCGGTGTCAGTTAAGCCTCCGTTAAGCATATGTTCTTCTGCACACACCATTGCTTTTGTTTTGGTAATGGATTTTAAGACAGTTTCAGCATCAAAAGGTTTAATTGTATGAATATTAAAAACTTCGGCTTTAATTCCTTTTTGTGCAAGTATCTCGCAGGCTTCTATTGCTTTCCAAACCATGTGACCTGTTGCAAGTATTGTTAAATCTGTGCCTTCGTAAATAAGTTGTGCTTTGCCTATTTCAAATTTTTGATCTAGAGCGGTAAAATTAGGAACCGAAGGTCTGCCAAATCTTAGATATACAGGTCCGTTATAATCGGCAATTGCTATCGTAGCTGCTTTTGTCTGATTATAGTCGCAAGGGACAATCACTGTCATATTTGGCAACATTTTCATTAATCCTATATCTTCAAGGATTTGGTGTGTGGCTCCATCTTCACCAAGTGTAAGACCTGCATGTGAAGCACAGATTTTTACATTTTTATTTGAATAAGCAACTGATTGACGGATCTGATCATAAACTCTTCCTGTAGCAAAATTTGCAAATGTACCTGCAAAAGGAATTTTTCCGCCAATTGTCAATCCAGCTGCAGTACCTATCATATTTGCTTCGGCTATACCTGCCTGAAAAAATCTATCAGGGAACTCATTCTGAAATTCATTCATTTTTAACGAACCTGTTAAATCGGCACATAAGGCTACAACATTTTCATTACTTTTTCCTGCTTCAAAAAGTCCTGCTCCAAAACCCGAACGGGTGTCTTTTTTTTCAGTATAGCTGTATTTATTCATATTTTATATTTTATAAATTTTCAATAATAAAATCACCAGACTTGACCCTAAATTTAAACTCACCTGTATTTATTGCCTGTTTATGTTGTTTTTCTCTGAAAACTATTCTGTAATATCCAGGTTGTAATCTGAATTTGTAATGTGTTTGTTCTGGGGTAAAATCAAAAAGATTAGTAAGTACATCGCCGTGTTCGTGCAACAAAGTCCCATAAGCAGGGTTTCTGAAGTTGATTATTACATTTCCCGGTTCAGCAATACTTATTCTTGAGGTTTTGGACTGAGTTATTGACACGGCATCAATGTATGTTCTTGGCATTGTTAATATTTCTAGGTCATATAAACCGGTAATCAGTTTCTGTTGTTTGTCAGCATCAAGAATGTACATTGTGTTTGGAAGTCCCGATTTTCGAACTATGCACTTTATTGCTGAGTTGGCACTTGTGTCTCCTTCAATATCAACAAAAAGAACTCCCTGAGGAGCAGGAACATCTATTATATTTAATATTCCTTCTTTTAGTCTGATACTGTCTTTATATACCGGAGGAATTGTATGCACTTTTAGATCGTAAACAGATAAAATATCCAGATAAATTG
>JAQVEY010000003.1 GCA_028697515.1 Bacteroidales bacterium
CATAAAATCAATCCCGTAAGCACCTGAATATCTGATAGTTACAATTTATATTGAACTAAATTTTATTTTTTGTCGGTTGATACTGAAAAAGTAACTATTTGTATTTTTATATTTGTAAAAGGTGTGGAAAGAAATTTCTTCACCTTTTTTATTTGATTACAAATTTTTATAATTTTATACTGTAAAAATTTGTAAAATGATAAGCATTAACCATGAAAAATGCAGAAGATGTCTTCTTTGCGTTGAAGTATGTCCAAACCAGAGATTTATGAAATCCGATTTGGGATTGATCGAATCTAAACTTGAAAGAGTTCATTTATGTCTAGAATGTGGACAGTGTATGGCTGTTTGTCCTACTTGTTCAGTAAAAGCCGGTGCCCTTTCATATGAAAAAGACTTTTTTGAGTTGTCAAATTCAGAAAGCTCTGACAAAACTTTTGACGAATTGGTTCAATCGAGGCGATCAGTCAGGAATTTTAAGAATCAACCTGTTCCGAAGGAAATACTTGATGAAATTGTGGAAGCAATTTCTTTTGCTCCGCCATCTTTTCCACCACACAGAACTGAACTGATTGTTATTAATGATACAAATTTCATTAGAAGGACCTTGCCCAGAATGGTTGAAAACTATAAGGAATTGTTAAAGATGATGAAGAATCCGATAATGAGGCGTATTATTAAGAAGAAAATTGGTCAACCTAAATTTCTAACGCTGAAAAATCATCTAATCCCTTTGTTGACGGTAAAAATGCCTGAAATGGAGAAGGGAAATGAGGACGCTATTACCAGAGGTGCACCAGCTTTAATATTATTCTTAACTGAAAAAAACAAAGAGGATAATTCTCAGAATATATCTATTGCTGCTACATATGGTATGCTTAAAATCCATTCACTGGGTTTGGGAGGGGCGATTATGGATATTATTCCACCAGCGATAAATCGAGATCCTGAATTGAGAAAAATGTATTGTATTCCAGATACTCACGAAATTGTGACTTCTTTAACTGTTGGATATCCAAGAATAAAATATCGTTTGGGTATTAAGCGAGATTTGAAAAGTGTGAAATATATTTAATATTTACTATATGCCTGTTAAGAATAATTGTTCATATTGGGGTATTTTTAAAGGTTTTTCTGCAATACAGCAAAGAATTGAGAACTGGAAAACACCGTCTTGTCCGAAGTGTAAAAAGGAATTAGCGCCTTGGATTGATTGGGTTTATCATGGCTCTGTGGGTTATTGTGATGAATGTCAGGAAATGTATGCAGTTAGATACTCATCCAAGCCATCTTCAAATTATCACCCTAGGTATGAAATTGAAGAACTTGAAGAACATCATTATCACAGAATTGAATTTGATACAGCCTGGATATCGCCAAAACAACTATGGAAATTCTATGAAAATATACCGATAAATTTTAATGATATCGAATATTTTAATTATGAGAGAAAAAAGTTGAATTCCTGTACAGGTCTGGAAAACAATTTGGTAGAGCATTTATTATGGAGATTAATATTCAATTCTGAATATTTTGACAAAACTTTGTTCTATCAATATCTTGAATTTTGTCTTAAATTTCCACATTTTTATAAAATGTATAATGAATATGAAATTTGGTTAGGCTACGAAATAGACCTTGCCAATAATATTGAAAAATCAAATAAAGAACAGATATACGATACATTGTACGAAGTTTATAAACAATATAAAGTTGTTTACCAAATATCTCAATTTAGAACAAGTATTGGCATTTTTGTTTTGTTGGATTATCTAAATTATAAAAAATATGAACCTGAATTTGACGAGTTTTTAAGTAAAATAATTATTAGAATATTTTAAAAATTGTATTATGAATGATATTTTAACCTGGATTTATATTATAGCTATTGTTTTAGCCGGTGGTTTTGTTATATATATTTTTGGTGCTATTCCAATGATGATAAATCAAAAAAAACAAGTTGTAGCATATCGTAAACTTGCTTCTTTGTATAAGTTTGAAATAAAAAATGATAAAGTTAAGTTTTTTCCTACATGGCCTACAATTAAAGGGTTCTATAATAAAAGATATTTTATTGTAACACAAGCAAGATATGGAAAGAATACTAGTTATTACAATTCATCAACTGGTACATGGCGAACTATTTCAAATTATATTACAAAGATTTCGACAAAATTGTGGGAACCGGCTGTTGGTGATTTAAAAATTGTTAATTCCAACATTTTTAAGAAGGATTTTGATATTTCTGAATTTGATACTTGTTTTTCCTTTTCAGGAGAATTTGCAGATAAAGTAAAAAACTTTCTAAATGATAAGATTAGACAAGAAATGGTAAATCTGTTAAATGAAGGTGGCATTCTGCATATTGAAGTCAAAAACAGTGTTTTATTTGCATCTAATTTTCATGGACTTGTAAATGATAAAGATGTTGAATCGTGCAGCAAAAGAATACATTTATTGTGGGAAATAGCTTCAGTTTTGGATTTGAAAAAGTAAACAAACCAAATAATTACGATTTCTCGAAGTGTAAGAACAGATTTATCTTAGGTTCGAAATAACTGCGGACATTGGGGGACATGGTCGGCGACACAATCTAATGTAATTATTATAAGTAAGTAAGGCAGATGTCACCGACAATGTCCCGCCATCAACAGTCATTTCGAAGCATGACGCAGGAATGCTGAGAAATCTGTTAATATTGGGCTTGTTTAATATGTGCTATATGTTATAGGAATCCCAAACCAATTCTCCAGCGCGAGTTACTCCAATACTCCAGCGCGAATCCAATACTCCAGCGCGAGTCCAATACTCCAGCGCGAGTTACTCGCGTTGGAGTTTCGCGTTGGAGATTCACTCCATACTCCCGTTGGAGTATTTTAATATGTGCTATATGTTATTGGAATCCCAATTCTCACACCAACTCCAGCATAATAATTACGATGTTTTATTATGTATTGTGTATCAATAGCGTATAGATTTACTAAACCATGCTCATACTTAATTTCTGCGTAAACTACTAAATTAGATTTTATCTTATATTCAATGCCTCCTCCTGCATTAATTCCTATATTTACTTTTTTGAAAGCTTCAGTATTGTCAACATTTATGGGAACTACTTCGTTGCCGTTGAATGTAGTAGGAAGATTTGCATAAGTATTCTGTTTTATTAGAAAACCGATATGAAAGCCTGCAGATAGAAAAACATTGAATTTTTTTCGACCTAAATTAAAACTGACGTCTGCAGGAATTGTGAGATATGAAAATTTATTAAAAGTTTTATAATTCCCTATTGGGTTATTATATATGTCAAAATATGCATTGTAATAACAGAAACCTTTATTAATGATAGAAAAACCTGATCTAAAAGCAAATTCAGGATTAGCTGCAAAAACGATATTGACACCTCCACATAATCCATTATAAGGACTAATATTAAGTGGATAACCTGATATTTTTGAAAAACTATAGCCACCCCACAAACCAACATATAAGGTCGAATCAGAGTTTACCTTCCATGCATAACTGTTTAGACAAATAGGAAATAAGACAAGGAAAAGTATTGTTTTATTTATTCTTTTCATGTTTTTTAATTTTACTAAATATTATTTTGTCAAATAATATAGTTTTTAAATTATCTCCAGCAACAATCTTTGTATCTGAATTAATTGTCTTATCAGAAATTTGAGTAATTGAAAAACCTCTTTTTAAAATATTTTTAGGATCTATTAGCCTGATTCTTTGCTCCATCACCTCAATTTCTTTTCCTTGATTATAGAAATATTGGGATTTTATCTTTATTAATCTATTGATATTTCTATCTAATTCCTTTTTCTCCGAACTTATTATTGATGAAGGTATGGTATATAGTCTCCGGGTTATCGAATCAATCCAAATAGAATTATCTTTAATCAAATTATTACTACTGTTTTTTAACCTATAATATAATCTATTGCAGTTTTCAATGCTCGAAGTCAGTTTATCTTTAATTTTCATTATTCCAAGACTCATACCAGTCAAATACATCTCATTTGTTTTAATTATATCTTTTGTATGATTTATTATTTCCTGAAAACAATCTTGAACATCATTTTCGAAAATAAGGTTGTAATCAATGATATAATTTGCGACTGCCGTTGGGGTTTTAAGTTTTGTATGAGAGACCATATCAGTAACAGATTCATCTCTATCGTGTCCTATTCCTGATATTACAGGTAATGGAAATTGTGTGATATGATAAGCTATATTGTAATTGTCAAAATAACTCAAATCGGTTTTGGAGCCACCTCCACGAATTATTGCAACAATATCATAGCTTTGTGAATTGTTGAAAACATCATTTAGTGCTTTTATTACAGAGCTCTCGGTATTCGATCCTTGCATATCTGCTTCGAATAGTTCTATACTAAATGAATATCCGTATTTATTTGATGAAAGCTGATTCAAGAAATCTTCGTAACCTGCAGCTCCAAGTGATGATATTACCGCTATTCTCTGAATTACAGACGGCAACATAAGCTCTCTGTTCATATCAAAAACTCCCTCAGAAATCAGTTTTTCAATAATTTCTTTCTTTCGCCTTTCCAAATCTCCCAATGTATAGCTAGGATCTATATCTCTAACATTTAACGAAAATCCGTAAATCTCATGAAAATCAACACTTACTTGAACAAGAACGTTAATTCCTTTGTCTATATTTGTATTTGTAACAGATTGAAAATATGAGCTGATAAAACGATATTGAGTTGACCAAATGGTTCCTCTAGCTTGTGCGATGATTTTATCGCTGTCTTTTGCCTTCTGTATAAACTCTAAATAACAATGACCACTGCGGTGAAGAGTTATATTGTTGATTTCTGCAATTATCCATACAGGAGAATCAAAACTAACATCAATAGCTTTTTTGATTGATTTATTTAATTCAAGTAATGTTAATGTTGGAACAGACATGATTATTTCTTGATTAATTTTTCGGAATATCTGCTGTTGTTAATTATTACATTAATTATATATATTCCTGATTTTAACCTATCAAGATCGTCAATAGTAATTTTTGAATTATTTTCTTTCGCTTTGAATTCCATCCATATATAATTGTTTTTGCCACTTATATCATTTATAATAATTTGTACATAATCTCCAGGATTTGTATTAATATTTATTACAAAAACAGAATCGAAAGGGTTAGGATAAATGCTGAATTTATTTTCTGGTATATAATCTATTCCTGTATTTAATATTTTTCCGGCAAGATTAAAATCTGGAATTCCATATCCCAAAAAATCGGTCGGTGAATTATAAAGATGAGATGATTTACGCACTGCATCCATTATTTCTTCATTAGTTTTGTCAGGAAATTGTTGCCATAAACAAGCAATTAAACCCGAAAGAATAGGAGAGGAAAAAGAAGTTCCGTTTCCTTGTCCAAAACTACCATCAAGTTCCTGATTGGTTGTACCTCCTCCCATTGCAACAATATCAGGTTTAACACGTCCATCATAGCTTGGTCCAATAGAACTAAATGCAGCGTATGATTGATTTGACCATACAGCCCCTGCTGTTAAAATATTGTTTGCATCACCGGGTGCATTTATCCAAGGATGAATAGGATCATCACCACTATTAGCAGCTGATGCAACTATTATCATGCCCTTTGATGAAGCAATTTCTGCTGCAATACTTATTATTGCTGTTTTACCGTCCATACTTTGATAAGTGTGGCTGTACTCAGGCATATCAAAATCAAGATATCCCAACGATACATTTATAATGTCAGCTCCAATACTGTCTGCATATTCAGCAGCTGAAATCCAGTTTATTTCTTCAATAATATTTTCAGAATCAGGGTCTTCTGACATAAGCAGTAAATAATTTGCCTCAGGAGCTGAACCAATTAAACTATCAGGACTATTACCGGCAAGAATTGATAACACTCTCATGCCATGCGTGCTATAACTAAAAATGTTTTCTCCACCATAAACAAAATTTCTAGTCGAAAGTACCCTTTCTGCGTCAAATAAGCTGTCGAATGCGGGTAAGTTGGGTAATCCAGTAAAACCAGCATCAGTAATTGCTATTAGCATTCCTTGACCTCTGAAACCATTGTTATGCATAGTTTGTCCGTTATGCATATATATTTGATCAGCACTTGTTCCATAATTGTAATAGTTAGTGTTTCTTGATCCAGATATTATTTCACGTGGCACCTTATATCTTTCAGGTACAGAAATTTTGTTTATTTGGAGAGGTTTATATTTTGCAGAATTACTTACAAATCCAAGATAATCAATCGTATCCATTAGCAATGAATCTAATGTGTAAACTGTAGCTGAATTAAACCACTTAGATACATTAATAACATCTAAACCTATACTTTCAAGACTGTCAACGTATAGTTGAGTTACCGGTAAATCGGATAAATCTAATTCAATATTCTGATTAGCACGCCTTTGTAATGATCGTTCACTTAAAAATTCTTCAGGGCGTTCTAGGTCGTAGTCGTTATAATTTTTATCGGTAAATTCAATGTAATACTTATTGGGAGCAACTTGTGATGATACTGTTAAACTAAAAAACAGTATAAAAAATAATAAAAAAGTTTTCATTTATAAAAATTATTCATTAATAAATTCAATCTCAACTAATTCTTGAATATATATTGTGCCAGTAGTTATACGATCTTCAATTGGGACTTCGAAAACTACTTCCTGAGAATTTAAATAAGTCATTTCTTTATATACTAAACCAATTCTGTAGGCATAAACTTCGTATGCCAAATCTTTATGTATAAGAGAAAACGAAGAATCTTGAACTACTGTCAAGCACGAATCGAATGCATAATCACCGATTTGGTAAAAAGAGTTAATGGAACTAATACGATACTCTTGGCTTTCACACTCATTAAAAATATTTCCGTTCCATGAATAGTCTTTTTTTACAGGAAATCGTATTTTTACATATCTGTAATTTTCTTCAACTTTTTCTGCAGTGTTTTCAGTTAGTTTAGCCGACCATACAGAATGAATTATCCAATTATCATCTGGTGAATGTCTTGTATATCTTTCAATTCTATATGCAGTATCATTTTCGTTATCAAGTAAAGCAATGTCAGTAATTTCTCTAAGATAATAAATGCTGGTATCATAAACTTCTGATGGCTTGTCAATATTAATTTCAGTAACCTTGTAGATTAAGGAATTGCCAGTTGCTAAAGGAAAATATTCTTTACCTGTGAAAACAGAATAGCTATTATTGTTTTCGTTTTCGCACGAATATGCAAAAATTGCAAAAATTAGTAATATGTATATTATCCATTTCAATATACAGCAAATTTAATTACTTTTCATGATTATTCCACCAGCAATAATATCATTTTCTTCATAAATTACTGCAGATTGTCCTGGAGTTACTGCTGAAACAGGATTTTTAAACTCAATTTTTATTTTATCGCCATATTGTTTTACATAGCATTCTTCGCCTTTGTTGTTATATCTTATTTTGCACATAGCATCTTTTTCTTCATAAATATCTGGATATTTCATGAAATTAATTCTGTTAATCCAGACCTCAGTTTTTAGTAGCTGACTGCCATCTCCTAAGGTTATAGTATTTGTGTCTGCATCAATGTCCAGAACATATACAGGGTAACCCATTGCAATTTCAAGTCCTTTCCTTTGTCCGATAGTGTAAAACGGAAAACCTTTATGCTGACCGATTATTTTGCCTTCGATATTTACAAAATTTCCAGGTCCAGGCTTTTGTTCTATGTCCGGAATTCTTTCACGAAGGAATGTTCTGTAATTATCATTAGGAATAAAGCATATTTCCTGAGATTCTTTTTTTTGAGCAAGATAATCATAGCTGTTTTTTATTGCAATTTCACGGACCTCGTTTTTTCTTAATCCTCCTAACGGAAATATTGTCTTGGCAAGATTTTCCTGTGATAACATCCAAAGAAAATAGGATTGATCTTTTAAAGTATCTACCCCTTTTCTTATAAAATATCTGCCGTTTTCGCACACCACTTGGGCATAGTGCCCAGTTGCTAAAAAATCACATTTTGTTTTTTTTGCAATATTAAAAAGTTTACCCCATTTTATTGTTTTGTTGCATAAAACACAAGGGTTGGGAGTATTCCCTGACATATATTCGCTTATGAAATCTTTTATTACAGATTGCTCAAATTCATCTCTCAAATCAATGATATTATGATTGATGTTTAATTTATCGGCAAGATTCTTTGCCATCATTATCGAATCAATATTGCAGCATCCTTTTTCTTTTTCATTACAAGACTTTAATAACGAATCATAAGATATAAAAGTTATACCTTCAATAATGCTGTGGCACTCTTTTAATAAAATGGCAGCTACCGAACTGTCAGTACCGCCACTCATAGCTAGTAAGACTTTTTTATTTGTCAAATTATTCGAATTGTGTTTTAGGATTAGGACTTGGCTTAAAAAAATCAAATGGATTATCAAGAAAGTCCTCAGGCTGTTTAAACTGATCCTGATTTTCTTTTGCCCAATCAAGTTTATCTTGCCATTCTTTCATAATCTCTTCGTAATTTTCGGGACGATCCATATTATAATTAATGGTATCACCTTTAGGTATTTCTGTATAGATTATCCAATCTCCGTGTCTTTTACCCTCAACAAAAGGTCCTTCTTCATCAACCAGACCTGTTGTAGCATAAAATTTCCAATAGCCATGTCTCGTACCATTAACGTAAGGTCCTTCTTCGATAACTAATCCGTTTTGGAAATATTTTTTGTAATATCCATTTAGTTTGCCATCTTTATAATTACATTCCAATACTTTTGTTCCTGTTCCTGGATAATACATTCTTACTTCGCCTTCTGCTTTGCCGTGTTGATAGTTTATAACTGCAGAAAGTACTCCGTCTTCATAATATAAATACCATGTTTTGTGACGTTCTCTGTTCTCATCGTAAAAACCTTTTGTTGCTCGGTTACCGTTATCCCAATATTGTTCTGCAGTTGCACAGCCTTTGTCATCATAATTCAAAATAGATTTGATATTTCCATTGGGATGATAATACGTAAAAGTTCCAGTTGGTAAATCATTGATAAAAAAACCTTTGTAACGAATTTTTCCACTATCATAATATTTGACCCATTTACCCTGCTTCTTATTGTTAATATCTATATAATTAACAAGTGTATCACCTTCCATTTTACCTACATTTTGGGATATAATCGCGGATGTGAAAATAATTAAGCAGAAAACTATTGAAATTAGTTTTTTCATATTTAATGTTTTACATTTTAATAACTCTGGAATTATAAATTTTATTGTTTTTACTGAGCCTTACAAAATACATGCCTTTAGTCCAATTTTCTGTATCTAGTCTGTATGAATTATTAGTGATTGATTTATAAAAAATAATTTTACCTGTAATGTCGTAAATGTACAGATCAAACACTTCAGTTGATTGGAAATTTATCAAGTCTTTACAAGGATTTGGATATATTAAAAAGTCTTTTTCTTCCTGAGTATCTATAGCTTCTGGAATCCATTCAGGGGGTATGATTAGTCCATTTCTTAAATTATTACCTTTATATGTTCCATAGCAGTAATGAGGGTTATAATCAATTTCGGGTAATTCAATAACATTAATATGAGTTGAATCTGTAGGGACCATATTTAGATCATAACTTAGTGCAATCAAATCAAGTTTTCCGTTTCCATTAACATCGCCAAGATTAATTCCGTTCATAAAAGTAAAACCTTGTACTTGAACAGGAAAGCCAGACATTTCAACAAAATTACTCAAATCTGTGTTTGCTGTATATGCGTGAATGTACCCATTTCCTGATTCATCTTTCATATTTGAACCTGTAAAAATGTATAATGTATTATGGTCAACGGAATACATAGCCGTAATAAAACCTTCAAGACCGTCAACCCTTTCGAATGGAAAACCTTCAACGTATTCTCCTTCTGGTGTAAAAGCATGAATTGTAGGGTATAAATCAGTTCCGTTAGCACCAGGTTGAGACATGAGATAAAAATCAAAATAATTGTGCAAACCAATTGCTGTTGGGGCACTATATGTCCAAGAATTGTCAACTGTTGGTATTGGCCAGTTTTCATTTACATATTCACCATTTTTATTAATCGCATAATATTCTGGTAAATTACCGTGTGTTGCTCCAATAATCTTTATTTCTTCATTCATTAGATTTGTAGATTTTTCGACACAAATAAGAGGTGATTGATATGAAAAACCTGTGTTCTCATTTGAAATTGGAAAACCATCAATCATATTACCATTAAAATCATAAGCAAAAATTGAAGATGTGGAGCACATAACTATTAGACTATCAACAATAATGTCATCGCTCTGCCAATTTCTTAAATATGCTACTGACGGAGTTACAGCAGGGGTTCCATCTAAAGTTAAAGGAAAATTTTCCGAATATGAAGTGCCGTCATTTTTTAAAACATGAAGTAATCCCGGATTTGGCGATCTCCTTTCAGCAACTATTATTTCAAGTTGTTTGTCATTATTCAGGTCGGCAAGTGCCGGAGCACAAATAATCCAGTGGTCGTCGAAATTTACAGGCCAACCAGGATACGTATTTCCATTATGATCAAAAATATGAATTCTTCCATTTGCAGGAGAACCGCCTGTAACTTGCACAATTTCAATAAATCCGTCATTATTTATATCCGCTGCTGATGGTGGATAAATGGCAGTTCCAGTTAATGCTGCTTCCCAATATTTTTCGCCTGTTCCTGAATATGCATAAATTTTTGAATTAGTAGCAAAAATTATGTCCTCAATATCGTCGTTATTAATATCCTGAATGCAGACCCCTCTCATATTTTTAAAACTCGGATTACATTCAAAAGCTTTTGGCCACGAAGTCAATTGATTTTTTGTCTCTGATTTTAAGTTGTCGGTATTTAATAAAACAACTGGTTCTATATCAATTTTACCAAATTCGTTGCTGATAAATGCTCTATGATATTGTGCAAAGCAAGATAAATTAAAAATGATAGAAAGGAAAAATAAGATTGATATTTTTATTATTTGTGTTCTCATAATAAGCTCTTAAAATCAATTAATGGTACAAAATTAACAAAAACGCAATATAATTACACATAAAGTTTTTAATATAATTTGGCTTTATTAATATTTTTAAAATCATTTTTTATATTTAAAATATTTTCTACATTTGCTCGACTATACTTAATAAATTTAATAATTCTAAATAATGAAAACAACAGCGTTTACACATCATCACATTGAGCTAGGAGCAAAAATGGCAGAATTCGCAGGTTATAATATGCCTATTGAATTTACAGGAATTAACGATGAACATATTGCCTGCAGAGAAAAAATCGGATTATTTGACGTATCACACATGGGAGAATTCTGGGTTAAGGGACCAAAAGCTTTTAGTTTTATACAGAAAGTAACTTCTAATAATGTTGCAGATCTTTTCGATGGCAAAGTTCAATATTCATGTTTCCCTAATGAAGATGGTGGCATTGTTGATGATCTATTAGTTTATCGTTTCGATGAAAATAATTATCTCTTAGTTGTCAATGCAGCTAACATTGAAAAAGACTGGAATTGGTGTGTGAAATATGCCAAAGAAATGGGGCTTGAAATAGGGGTAGAATTTCAGAATTCTTCGGACGATATTTGTCAGCTTGCAGTTCAGGGTCCGTATGCATTAAAAGCTATGCAGAAGTTGACATCTGAAAATGTTATTGATATGGAGTATTATTGTTGTAAACAAATAAGTTTTGCTGGCATTGATAAAGTTATTTTCTCTACAACCGGTTATACAGGTGCCGGAGGATGTGAAATTTATGCTTATAATAAAGATGCCGAAAAACTTTATCAAGCAGTTTTGGAAGCAGGAAAAGAATTCGGTATTCAAAATGTTGGTTTAGGGGCAAGAGATACGTTAAGACTTGAGATGGGATTCTGTTTGTACGGACATGATATCAATGATACAACATCACCAATCGAAGCTGGACTTGGATGGATTACAAAATTTGTTGATGGCAATGATTTTACAAATAGAGCTTATCATGAAAAACTTAAAGCAGAAGGTGTGTCAAAATCGCTTAAAGGATTTGAAATGATTGACAGAGGTATTCCTCGTCAACATTATCCAGTTTATGATGCAAATGGTAATCAAATAGGTGAAGTTACCTCAGGTACGATGTCACCAATGATGAAAATCGGTATTGGTATGGCTTATGTTGCTAAAGGTTTCGGTAAGGAAGGAGCAGAAATTTATATTGGAATTCGTGACAAAAAACTGAAGGCAAAAATTGTTAAAACTCCAATATTTAAAGGCCAAAAACCAACAGTAAAATAGATTAAATTTATGATATATCATGAGCCACGTAGTCTAACTATGTGGCTTTTTTATTTTACTACTTAGACACATAGAATGATTTTTATTTTCTCTGTCCATTTAAGGTTATTTTTTTGTAGTGCAACTTCGTCTATATATGAGTAAATCTTTTAAATCACAAAGTCTAAAATCATTGTATTATTAAATTAAAAAATATAAATTTGTTCCCTATGATTATTCAATAATCTGAATTGTTGATGTAAGAAGTCGGTAAAAATAATAAATAAATGAAAATAATCTGTATAGGACACAATTACAAAAAGCATATCGAAGAATTAAACTCTCCATACCCTGACAAGCCTGTATTTTTTCTTAAACCCGATTCGAGTTTGCTAAAAAACAATAAGGATTTCTATTTGCCTGATTTTTCCACTGATTTGCAATATGAACTTGAGGTAGTGCTACATATAAATCGCTTAGGAAAACACATTGATAAGAAATTTGCTTCACGATATTATGATTCAATAGGCTTGGGGATAGATTTTACAGCTCGTGATTTGCAAAAAAAATGTAAAGACAAAGGTTTGCCTTGGGAAATTGCAAAATCATTTGATGGATCTGCAGTTATATCCGAGTTTATTCCAGTAGAAAAATTCAAAGAACTAAATAACTTGAATTTTATTTTATTTAAAAATGGGAATGAGGTTCAAAATGGAAATACAAATGATATGATATTTTCATTTGACATTATAATTGAATATGTTTCTAAATTTATGACACTAAAAACTGGCGATATAATTTATACTGGAACTCCATCTGGTGTTGGAAGAGTTAACATTAACGATCGACTAATCGGCTTGCTTGATGGTCATGAATTAATCAATATGAAAATAAAATAAAAATATTTGAAAATATTTGAATTATATTAAAATAGAATTATTATTTTTGGTAGGACTTACAAGTTATCATAACATTATTTAAATTTTTACACAAACATGGATATAATCAGCAGAATTAAAGAAAGTGCAAAGAAGCACAACATGAGAATTGTTTTACCTGAAGGCACTGAAGTTAGAACATTAAAAGCGGCAGATCAAATTATTGCGGAAGGTTTAGCACAGATTATACTAATCGGTAATCCTTTGTCAATTATGTCACTTGCAAAAGAAAATAGCTTAAACAATATTGAGAAGGCTAAAATCGTCAATCCCGAGCAATTCGATAGAATGGATAAGTATATTGAAATGCTTGTCGAAATTCGTAAATCAAAGGGATTGAGTAGGGAAGAAGCAGCAAAGCTTTTACTGGATCCACTTTACTTGGCAGTAATGATGATTAAAGCAGGAGATGCTGATGGCGAAGTTGCAGGAGCTGATAATGCAACAGGAGATGTGTTAAGACCTGCTTTTCAAATTGTTAAAACTTTACCTGGAATAAGTGTTGTGTCAGGAGCATTTTTTATGATTCTAAATGACAAACAGTTTGGCGAAGACGGGATAATTGTTTTTGCAGATTGTGCAGTTCATCCAAATCCAACTGCTCGTGAACTTGCTGAAATTGCAGTTGCTTCGGGTCATACTACAAGAGCTATTGCAGGATTTGAGCCAAGAATAGCATTGTTAAGTTTTTCAACCAAGGGTAGTGCGAAACATGAAATGGTTGATAAAGTTGTTCAAGCAACTATGATGGCAAGAGAAATGGCTCCAGATATGATGATAGAAGGAGAATTACAGAGTGATGCAGCAATTATTCCTGAAATAGGACAAAAGAAAGCTCCTGGAAGTAAAATCGCAGGATGTGCAAATGTGCTTATTTTTCCGACACTTGAAACTGGAAATATCGCTTATAAGCTTGTTCAACGAATGGCTCATGCAGAAGCAATTGGTCCTGTATTACAGGGTATGGCTGCTCCTATCAATGATTTGTCTAGAGGTTGTTCCGTAAGTGATATTGTTAATCTTGTTGCAATTACAGCTAATCAGGCAGCAGGAATGAAAAAGTAACCTAATTATAATTTAATAAAATAGATAAAATGAATGTATTAGTTCTGAATTGTGGAAGTTCTTCAATTAAGTATCAACTTCTTGATATGATTGATAATCCTGAAGTTAAAGCAAAAGGAATTGTTGAAAGAATTGGTTTGCCAATGGGCGTATTGTCACATAAAAATAATCGTGATGATAAGTTTGAAACAGAATTGCCCGTGCCTAACCATACGGTAGGTATTAAATTGGTAATGGAAGCTCTGTTAGATAAAAAACATGGCGTTATTAATTCAGTTGATGAAATAAAAGCTGTAGGACACAGAGTTGCCCATGGCGGTGAATATTTTACCGAAAGCGCGAGGCTAGATGCTGATGCAATTGCTAAAATTGAATCAATATGTGATTTAGCACCTCTTCATAATCCCGCTCACTTGTTGGGTATGAGAGCTATTTTGGATGTATTGCCTAATGTTCCACAAACTGCTGTATTTGATACCTCTTTCCATCAGACTATGCCAGCTAGTGCATATATGTATCCTCTACCTTATAAAATGTACGAACAATACAAGCTTCGTCGTTATGGATTTCATGGAACTAGTCATAAATTTGTTGCTGAAAAAGCTTGTAATATATTAAATTGGAATATTGAAGAAAAGAAAATTATTACCTGCCATCTTGGAAACGGAGCTTCAATTACAGCTATTAAATATGGTAAGTCTGTTGATACATCTATGGGATTTACACCTGTTGAAGGTCTTATGATGGGAACAAGAACCGGAGATCTTGACCTCGGAGCACTTTTGTTTATAATGGAAAAAGAAAAGTTAAGTGTGTCTGAAGCAAATTCATTTATTAATAAAAAGTGCGGTTCAAATGGTTTCTCTGAATTGTCATCAGATATGAGGGATCTTGAAGCTGCTTCAAATGCAGGCAATGAAAGAGCTAAATTGACTCTGGATATGTATGCTCATAGAGTTAAAAAGTATATTGGTGCATATTCTGCTGTTATGAACGGTGTTGATTTAATTATTATGACTGGGGGTATAGGTGAAAACTCCTGTCATACACGTAAGTTAGTATTTAATGATATGGATTATTTAGGAATTAAATTTAATTTTGAAAAAAATGAAGGTTTAAGAGCTAAAGATGAGCTAATAACTTATGAAGATTCCAAAGTCAAAGTTATGACAATAACAACTAATGAAGAATTAGTCATTGCAATGGATACAAAGAGAATTGTTTTCGGAGCTTAAACTTTTGATATAGTATTTTAAAGCACTGTATTTACAGTGCTTTTTCTGTTTTTCAAATTTGTTTGAAGATTTGAATATTTTTTCTAAAAAATCCCTAGTTTTTTTTTGAAATTAGACATTTTATATTACTTTAGCGTTGCTATTTAAAAATTGAAATGATGAATATTACAAAAATGGATGACATCATCCAGGCGGTTAAATCAAAACCAAAAAAACGTCTATCTGTTGCATTTGCTAATGATGCTCATACTATTGAAGCTGTTAGTAATGCAATTGATTTAGGTATAGTAGAGGGAATTTTAGTTGGTGATAAAAAAACTATACAAGATGTTTGTTTGCATGAAAAAATCGATGTCAATAAATTTACTATTGTTCAGGAAACGGATGAAATGAAGGCTGCAGACCGCGCCGTTAAACTAATAAATGACGGTGAAGCGGATTTTCTGATGAAAGGGCTTGTGAGTACTGATAAATACATGAGAGCAATACTTAACAAAGAAACAGGTTTATTACCTCCAAAAGCAATTTTAAGTCATATAGTTGTTATGGGTGTGAGTACATATCCTAAATTACTAATAGTTACAGATGTTGCCGTAATTCCTGCCCCGGATTTAACACAAAAAATTGCGATGACAAATTACGTTATCAATGTTGCAAAAGCACTAGGTATTGATAAGCCTAAAGTAGCCTTAGTTGCCGCTACCGAACAGGTGTCAGCAGGGATGCAGGCATGTGTTGATGCCGCTATAATTAGTAAAATGGCAGAAAGAGGTCAGATAAACGGAGCTCTCGTTGATGGGCCTTTAGCTTTGGATGTCGCAATTGATAAAGAATGTGTTGAAATCAAAAAACTCAAAAGTGTCGTAAACGGAGAGGCTGATTGTTTGGTTTTTCCAAATATAGAATCTGCAAATGTTTTTTATAAAACAGCCTCAAAGCTTATTAATGCAGACATCGGAGCTATGCTAGTTGGTGCAAAATGTCCTGCTGTTTTATCTTCAAGAGGAGATTCTGCTATGACAAAAACATATTCAATTGCATTGGCTGCTTTAACATCAAAATAATAAAATTAATTAAAATGTATAAAATTTTAGCAATAAATCCTGGTTCCACCTCTACAAAAATCGCTGTTTATGAAAATGAGAAAAACATTTTTACGAAAAATATAAAGCACTCAGGAGAGGATTTAAAACCATTTAATAGTATATCTGAACAGTATGAGTTTAGAAGAGATACAATTCTTAGAGAACTACAAGAAGCTGATATTAGTATTAATTCGATAGACATCATAATTGGTAGGGGTGGTCTCACAAAGCCAATTCCTTCTGGTGTCTATGAAGTCAATGAACAAATGAAGCATGATATGGTAAATTCTCCTTTTGGAGATCATGCAAGTACTTTAGGAGGATTAATTGCTGACGAGCTTGCTAAAGGTTTAAATAATGTAAAGGCATATATTACAGACCCTGTGGTAGTTGATGAAATGGAAGATATAGCTAGAGTAGCAGGGCATCCGCTATTCGAAAGAGTTTCTATTCTTCATGCATTAAATCAAAAAGCAACTGCAAGAAAATATGCAAAAGAAATAGGAGATAAATATGAAAATCTAAATTTGATTGTTGTTCATTTGGGTGGTGGAATATCTATTGGAGCTCATTATAAAGGAAGAATAATTGATGTTAACAACGCATTAAACGGAGAAGGTCCATTTTCGCCAGAGCGATCAGGAACATTGCCAACAGAGCAACTTGCCAGACTATGTTTTAGTGGAAAATATACTCTTGCAGAAGTAAAACAAATGATAAAAGGTAAAGGGGGAATGTTGGCTTATCTTGGAACAAATGACGCTTACGAAGTTGAGATGAGAGCTAAAAGCGGCGATGCAAAAGCTCAGTTTATTTCTGATGCAATGGCTTATCAGATTGCCAAAGAGATCGGTTCCGCTGCTACTGTTTTAAAAGGTAAAGTTGATGCTATTCTACTTACCGGTGGAATAGCATATAATAAGCAGTTTTGTTCATTTATTGACGATATGACCTCTTTTATTGCTCCAATGAAAATTTATCCGGGTGAAGATGAAATGTTTGCATTGGCAAATAATGGACTTATGGTTCTTACAGGTGAACTTGAGCCAAAGATTTACGGAAATCCCACTAATAATTAGTAACTTGTTAAGATAGTATTTAATTATTTAATATATTGAAAATGAAGAAAATCATTAACACAGATAAGGCTCCGAAAGCTATTGGACCCTATAGTCAGGCAACCGAAGTGAACGGGATTATATTTATTTCAGGACAGATTCCTGTTAATCCTGAAACAGGAACAATTCCAGAGGGAATTGTAGCACAAACCGAGCAGGTGATGCATAATATAGAAGCGATTTTAAACGAAGCGGGATTGAGCTTTGATAATGTTGTGAAATCAACATGTTTGTTAAGCAATATGACAAATTTTAAAGCTATGAACGAAGTTTATGGCAAGTATTATAATGTAAATCCTCCTGCGAGAGCGGCTTTTGCAGTAAAAGATCTTCCGTTAGGAGCCTTAATAGAAATCGAATCCATTGCTGTTAGATAGCAAATTACGGATTTTATGTGTAACTAAATCTCAGTATTTTGAAAATATTTATTGCTGCTTTTAACGAGATTACAGAAAAGCAATTAAGTAAAGCAAGATATAGCTTTATGGCTAAGTTTAAGACCGTAAAGCCTGATGACTTTGTTTATGAAGATCCTGATATTATATGGTTTTTAACGGGTGGTTCCGAACATAATGCTTTAAAACAAATCGAGTCGCATAACAGATATTCTTTTATTGCTTCTGAAAATGCTAATTCATGGGCAGCAGCAACAGAAGTAAAAGCATATCTAAACAGTAAAGGTATTAATACTAGAATTTTTGATTTTGATAAATTAGAAACTCTAGAATTGTTGGATAAGTATTTAAAGCCAGAATTGTTTGAGAAGCAAACTAAATTAGGTCTTGTCGGAAACTCGGCAGATTGGTTGGTAGCAAGTACCCCTGATTATGATTTGCTTAAAGAGGTGCTCAATATTGATGTGATAAATTTTTCTGCAGATGACTTAATTAATACAAAGTCAGAAGCTAGCATAAATCTTTTTGAAAGTGGTTTTGCAAATATAGATTTCGAACATAAGTCGGAAATAGCTGATTTATATTCAAGAATTGTAACTTTGGTTAGAAATAATAACTTGGATGCATTATCAATTGATTGTTTTTCTTTGATAAAAAAGATTGATTTTACACCATGCTTGCCTTTTTCTATTATTAATAGTTCTCAGTTCCCAATTGTTTGTGAAGGAGATTTGTGCTCTGCTGCAGGTATGATAGTTTGTAAATATTTAACAGGACAAATACCATGGATGGCAAATTTAATGCATATAACTGATGATTCTGTTGAGTTTTCTCATTGTACTGTTCCTCTTTCAATGCTTGATGAATATGATGTTACTACACATTACGAAACAGACAAAAATGCAGCAATAGGGGGTCAATTGACAAAACAAATGGTTAC
>JAQVEY010000268.1 GCA_028697515.1 Bacteroidales bacterium
AAGACTTCGAAAGATATATTCAGACTTCGATAAAAGCAATGAGCATTTTCGACATGGTTGGACCTTCAATGGTAGGACCTTCAAGTTCTCACACTGCCGGAGCAAACAGAATAGGACAGATTGGCCGAAATATTATTCTTGCCGTAGCAGAACGAGGCGAAATCATTAAAGATGTTGAGGTGAAGCTTCTCGGTTCGTTTCGCGACACAGGCGTTGGACATAAAACGCCATCAGCTCTTGGAGGGGGATTATGCGGATATGGAACCGACCATCCCGAAATGATTGCTCATGGGGAACCCGAATTTCTTATAAATAATGGAATAAAATTTAACTTAAACACAGCAACATTTAAAGGCTACACAAAAGGTTCTCCAACAGACGATTTAAAATATCTCTCGCAGAGAAACAACAATATTGCTGAAATTAATTTCAGTACTAACAAGGGAAATTATTTTATTACAGGCTTTTCTATTGGTGCGGGAAATGTCGAAATAAGGTTCTTTAATAAAGAACTTGCGAAACCAATAAACGGAAAAACAGATTTCAGGCTAGATGGAGCAGAGATAATTGAAAGTAGTAACGATAAACTTCCGTTAATTAAAAAGATTTTTGATGAAGCTGGTGTTTCTGAAATTCCATCTCTGCCATTTAATACATTTGAAGAGCTTAATGAATACCTTACAGAAACAGGGGGAAATCTTATTAAAATAATTTGCCAAACTGAATATTCGCTTCAGAAAATGAATGAAAAGGAAGTGTATGAAAAAATGCTGTTGTATTGGCATGTTATGAAGTCATCTGTTTATTCGGGAGTCGAAAGTAGCGAAAAGTCAATGTTAAAACTTAGCGGTGGTGATTCGAAAAAGATGAATGAATATCTTAAAACCAGAGAGCTTTTCGATAATATTTATGGCAAAGCAGCAGCCTACGCAACAGCAGTAAATGAGATAAATGCAAAAAGTGGAGTAATAATCGCTTGTCCAACAGCGGGAAGTTGCGGAATTTTACCGGGAGTTTTAACAGCTTGGAGCGAACAACATCCAGATGCTGAAAAGCAAATACTTGAATCATTGATGGTTGCAGGATTTTTTGGAATGATACTGTTTACCGATGTTTCTACTGCAGGTGCCGACTATGGTTGTCAGGCAGAGATTGGTGCCGCCGCCGCTATGGCAGCTTCGGCTCTGGTTTATCTCGAAGGTGGAAATCATACTCAAATGATAGAAGCATTTGTATTGGCACTTAAAAACTCGCTCGGACTAATTTGCGATCCTGTTGCGGGACTAGTTGAAGTTCCTTGCGTAAAACGAAACGGAATTTATTCCTCGCTTGCTATTACAGCAGCATTTATGGCTTTGAGTGGTGTTAAATCTTTTATTTCTCCCGATGAGGTCGTTCTTACAATGCGTGAAGTGGGCGAAAGACTGCACATAGATTATAAAGAAACCGGTCGTGCCGGACTTGCCAAAACCCGAGACGGCAAACAAGTAGAAAGAGATTTTGAAGAGGAAGTAAGAAGGTTCTTTGGGTAGGATGCACTACTCAAATCTACTCCACGGAGGCACTCCACCACTTTCGATTATAGAATCATTACGAATTTTACGCTTTTGATAATAATCTGTAAATAAAGCTATATTATCTATTCCAAATTGTTCGAAAATATACTGATTCCAAACATTCAATTTTTCGAGATTTTTTCCATAATCAACATCGTAAAGATAGTTTGTCGTTTGTACCAAAATATTACCATTTGTTTTTTCGTAGAGATCTTCGATTTGTCTTAATGTTAGTTTTGTGCTGTCTAGAACAGATTGCATTTTTTGTCTTTCTATTTCGCATAGATCGAAGAAAATATTTACAAATGCATGCGAATTTGAATCTATTAGTATTCGGTAGCAGGAGTTTATGTCTTCAAAAACCGTATAAGAACTGCATATAAGTGAATCTTCTGTTTCGATAATATCAAGGAGAATTTGAGCTTTGAGTTTAATAAGAGATGAAATGGGAAGATTTAAAAGCTCTCCTGTTGTTGCAGTTTTATTATTTGGATATACTTTATCAATAAAAACACGCTTGTTTGGATACCAGAATGTGTAATAGCCAATATATCTGGGCGTATCCTGACGTAGAAAAGCTCTCTCATCAAGCATAAATCTTTTGCCATGTTGATCTTTCTTAGAAAAAAACATATAATCATCTGTAGTAATAAAATTGATTTTTCGTTTTTGATCCTCGGTTAGTAGCACTGCCTTGTTGTATTCCCAGAATTTTGGATTATAGGGTATGAGTGTCAATTTGGAGTAATCAGAGATGTCTGTGTCATAATCAAAAAGAGGGGCAATAAAGAGCTTTTGGAAGTCGTAAAAATACAGAACAGAATTCATAGAATATGAACGATATTCTTCGAGGGGTTGCTGTAGCAAAAAGGCTCCGGTTCCTCTCTGTATTCTATAACTAAAATCAAATCTTATCAACTCAGGATACATTGTTTTGTCAACGATTTTGTAAGTTATAGTGAAGCTAAGATTAACGCTGTCCATATTGTCTTCGGCAACAGATTCAAACGGGTGAACTTTGGCGTTCTCAATATTTAAACTAATTTTACGTAAAAGCATCGTTTCTTTATCTATCCAATACTCACCCGAAAAATGTGTACTGTTTTTCTTTTTGGGACTAAATCCAATATGAAACATAGAACTGTCAGCTGGGATAAGATACAAACGAAATTCTTTCATCATTTGATTTTTACCGAGTTGAGTCGGAATAACAGGATAAAATGAATTGGTTTCGATTATGTTTAATAGTCTTATCGCTTTAGTAGTTTCGATATTATTAGAGATATTTTGATCCAGAATATTATGAGCAAGTCTTCCGTTTTTAAGTATAAGGTCAATTATTCTCTGTCCTTTTAGCTCTGCATTAAAATAACATTCGAGAAACTCAACAGGCTTTCCAGAGACTTCAGATTCAAGCCCAAAATAAGCTTTTGAGCCTGTTTTATTAGTATTGGTATTAATATTTCGCCCACATTTTGTCAACATGCTATACAAAAAATCATCGTTTCCAGCGATTGTAATTTCCTGTAAACTCAAACTTTCTTTGTCGAGTTTTACTATGTTATATTTTACAATATTTTTAGCACTTACTCTAAGTTTTTGATATCCGATAAAAGAAAACTCCAAAACATCACTCTCCAAATTTACAGAAATCGAAAACGCCCCATCAGTATTAGTGATAGTGCCTTTGCTTGTTCCAATTACCGAAACATTACAATAAGGTAAAACTTCGCTGGTTTGGGAATCTTTTACTGTTGCGGTGAGCTTAAATTGTTGAGCAGAAGTAATAAATGAAATTAGCAATAACCCGATGAAAATCCTTCCTTTCATAAAAATCACACTTTTATTAAGAGACTAAAACTATAATGTAATTAAGATCGAATTAGTAATGCGTTAACTTATAAGTATATCTCTCAATTAACACAAAATTAAGAAAAAAGTATTATGAATGAAATTTTCAATGAAATTTTAGTACAATTGCTCTAGGGATCTTTTAAGCTTTTCCTGACGAGTTAAAATTTACGACAAAATCTAGTGGACTAAAATATTGTGGGAGTAAATAAATAGTGAAAGAGGTTTTGGCGTGCATTTTTGCATAAGCACAGGGTTGGGGAGTGGTGACAAAATCATGACAAAACCGCATTGAAAAACATAGCCTTTTCTTTTTTTGAATATTAACAACGAACAAACGAACAAACGAATATTCGAACAAACGAATTACGAACAGTATGATAATGCTAGAACCAGCAGTAAAAATACCTTAGCCTAAGCCTTAGCCTAAGCCTTGAATTTTGAAGTCAGAACAAACGAATATTCGAACAAATGAATTACGAACAGTATGATAATGCTAGAACCAGCAGTAAAAATACCTTAGCCTAAGCCTTGAATTTTGAAGGACGAATCCCGTTAAATCAGAAATTGCAATTATTGATGATATAATTTCAATTTCTTAAAATAGCAGACTCGTTAAAAAAGCATGCATAGCAATTTCTTGTTTTAACGAGGATGCACGAGCCAAAGGCTCGGCACAAACGAATATTCGAACAAACGAATTACGAACAGTATGATAATGCTAGAATCAGCAGTAAAAACACCTTAGCCTTCTCCTTAGCCTTAGCCTCAGCCTTTTACATATTAGTAATATCTTGAATGGATAGTGTCAAACAAAAAGTTTTCAATACAGTTGCTCCAAAAATCTCTTACATTCCTCATTACTCGGAGCTTTCCCATGCTAGTTGTAATCGCCCTCAATTTCGGGAACGCCTTTACCCATGACAGTATGTGCAATTATTACA
>JAQVEY010000269.1 GCA_028697515.1 Bacteroidales bacterium
AATCCGCCTTTCGGACGGATTTGTTGTTTTTCGTGGATCCTCGAAAAAATATGAAATTGCTTGCAAGATTTCAAATTAAACGAGGTTGTGAGAGAAAAAACTGCAATTAGCTAATATAGTTATAGCATTTTCTGTTTTTTCGAGGATGTCTAAAGTACTTGAATTCTGCTGATTAGTCCAAGTTAGTGAAATTAGTGTCTTCTTTGTGCAACTTTGTGTTCCCTTAGCGTACCTTTGTGGAGACTTTTTTCTTTGTGTCCTCAGTGTCTTCGTGGTTCCTTTTCTTTGCGTAACTTTGCGTTTCCTTTGTGTAACTTTGAGCCCTTTTCTTCTCTGCGTTTCTTTGCGTCCCTCTGCTTAAAAATCCCTTCGCGTAACTTCGTGCAACAATATTCTTTGTGTTCTCTGCGTCTTTGTGGTTTATTTTTTTGTGCAGCTTAGTGTTCCCTTTGTGTAACTTCGTGAACCCTTCTTCTCAGCGTTAAAATATTTCGTACGCAATAGATTTAAGCAATCCTTTAATTACAAAATAAACTACCAAACTCCATTAATTTCTTTTCCACATTTAGGACAAATCCCATTGAATTCACTAGTAGAAGTTGAAAATCCTGAACGTTTAATGATTGTTTCTCCACAATTTGGACATATTGTATTAGTTTTATCGGTTTGGATATTGCCCAAATAGACATATTTTATTCCTTTTTCTTTTGCAATCGAATATGCTTTCTGAAGTGTTTCTGTGGGTGTTGGTGGTACATTCTGCATTTTGTAAGAAGGATGGAAACGACTAAAATGTAATGGAACATCTTCAAAGCCATTCTTTACGAGCCAGTCACACATTTCCGAAATCATTTCCATATCATCAGTATAGCCGGGTATAACTAAATTAGTTATTTCAAGCCATACGCCATTTTCCTTTAAAGTTAAAAGAGTATTAAGAACAGGTTGCAAATTTGCAGTGGTAATGTTCTTATATATTGAATCATTGAAGCATTTTAAATCTATATTTGCAGCATCAATGTAAGGAATTAGTTCCAGTAATGGCTCCTGATTTATATATCCGTTAGATACTATAATATTTTTAAGTCCTTTTTCATGTGCCAGTTTGGCAGTTTCGAGCATAAATTCATAAAATATTGTTGGTTCTGTATATGTGTATGATATTGATTTACACTCATTTGCCAAAGCAGTATTGACAATTTGTTCAGAAGTGGCTTCGATATATTCTATCTTTTCTGGATCTGCCTGCGATATACTTGAATTTTGGCAATTTTTACAATGCAAATTACAACCTGCTGTACCAAATGATAGAGTGGTGCTGCTAGGAAGGAAATGATATAATGGCTTTTTTTCTACCGGGTCAATATTTATTGATACCGGTTTGCCGTAAGTTAAGGATACTAATTCTCCGTTTATATTTTTACGTGAATTGCATAAACCTTTCTGACCTTCTCCCAGTACGCACATGTGGGGACATAGCGTACATTTTACTTTATTGTTGTCTTGTTTTTCGTAATATTTAGTTTTTTTTTTCGGATACAACCCATATTCTTTCTCGGAGAAAATAATTGCTTCATAAATATAGATATCAGCATCTTTCCAGCCGTCATATCCGATTCCGGCTTTATCCTGCGAACAATGTCCTAAGAATTCTTCCAATGTCCAGCCTGTTTCTGTAGCCACTTGTGGAAGAAATGTTCCTCCACGACTTCCTTTACTGATATAGATGCCATGTTTCCCAAGGACAATTTGTTCTACAGAATCAATCTTAACCATCGGTGTCAGAACAGAAATTTCGATGTCTATGTTTTCTAATTCGTCTTTTTTTACCGGTGAAAAACGATAATCATTCATTGCTGCAGCAACAGCCATTTCAATAACAACCTGATAAAGCGGTATGTTCGGTTCAAAACGTCCAATGCATCCACGTAAATTTGAATCCTTATGAAGAGTTACAAATGCTCCACAGTGCTCGTTTAGATTATCTGTGAAATCAAAATTTGTTAAATCAGATTTTTTATTGTCAGTTATTTTTGTTTCCACTGTCAGTCTTGCCAGTTTTAGTAGTGTGATTTTCTCTTCATCACTTAATTTGTATGATGATTGATTTTTCTTAGTTAGTGAAATTGCCCAATAACCTACAACTCTGTTATGATCTCCATATTCAGAATCTCCCGAATTTTTATATTGTATCTGATTATACTGATAATTATTATCAGCCATATACATAAGTGTTAATACTGCTGGCCATGCACAACAAGGAGTCGCAAGATTGGCTATATCAGATTTTTTATTTACGACATTAATTAAAGAATCCGGATTTCCGCTACAAATTGCATCGGCAGTAAGTTTATCTGATTTTATGGCATTTTCATAATTCGGGTAATGCGAAAAATCAGTAGAAATAATAAAAATGTTTTCATCATTAAAATAGGGCTTTAGGATTTCGGCAATTTCTTTTGCAGTTGTTGCTGCATCACTTCCTAAAACAATTGGAACTATCTGAAAATCGTTTTTTAGGTGGAATTGCAAAAAAGGCAATTGAACTTCGATACTATGTTCCGACTTATGAGCTTCGGGATTAAATGCAAATACTGCATTGTTTTTTATAAGCTCGTTGCATAAATCAGTATTAACTTTTACTTTCCCCAGAGGTGTTTCGTAATTCCCAACACTATAAACGGAAGCTCCCTTAAAGTATGTAGTATGACTTGATGCTAAAATAAAAACATTTTTATAGTTCTTGTCCGGATTTATCTGACTTATTGCAGATGCAGCAACTTCGCCACTAAAAACATATCCTGCATGAGGTGATATTATGGCAATAGCATCAGATTTTCTTTCTTTTGCAGGAGCAAATAAGTGAATTAAATCATTTGTGAGCGTTTCTTTGGTGCCAGAATAAAATTGTCCTGCAACTGCTGGTTTACGATTCATAGTATTGGTGTTTTGAGAGGTTTGCGAATAAGAATTAAAACATTGAATTAAGCTTGTAATCAAACTAATAGATATAAATATTGTTTTTCTTAAATTCATAATTAAGCCAATCTTTTACTGTTTCTACAAAAATACTGAAATTTTTGTAATAGACAATTTGATACGATTTTACATACGTAATTATGTGATAATTCACACTTTTACGTACATAAAATTGTAAAACATAACATTTTTCTGAACGAATAATACGAAATATTTATTTAGTCAGATAATTTAGGTTGATTTACTGAAATCTAGTCATTGTTGTCCGAGATAAATTATAATGGAAAGACTATATATATTGCACAATCAGAAATAGAGAAATATTAGTAAATGAAGCTTGTTAAAAACAAACATTTATTTTATGCCACAGATTCACAGATTTTACGGATGATTTTAATTAATTGTCACTGCGAATAATTAAAACAGATTATCCACAGAAAGATTTTTATCTTCGATAAAAATTGCTTTTTCTGAGTTAATTGCCTTTTGTAATCAAGGGGAATGTAATTCTAAAAATAGTCGTTTCAGAATGATTTCTGAGCTTTTATGGAATGATTTACACTATGTGAATAGCCAAGACAAATCTATTTTAAGAGTTTAATCTGTGAATCTGTGGCATAAATAATTTTTATCGGACAATAGTGAAATCTATTATCCTTTTTGCAAAAACTTCCCAACTTAGATCACGTTTCAGTGCTTTGATATTATCGACAAATGACTTCAAGTTATAATCACTGAAGTATGAAACAATGTTGTTCTGTATTTCTTCAACATCAGGAGTTTTCGCTATTAGTCCGGTTTTTTCGTGGTGGATGATTTCGGCAAGTCCGCCTACATCTGTGGCAATCATTGGAACTTCGAAATGGTAGGAGATTCCGGTAATGCCACTTTGAGTAGCTCCTTTGTAGGGCAAAATGCAAACATCGGCTGCAGAGAAATATGAACTTACTTCATTGTCCGAAATGTATTTTACATGTTTGTAGATGTTATCTTTGTTGGGATTTAACGAGATTTGCTGGTCATACTTATCGAAATTGCCGTAAACTTCCCCTGCAATCACTAACTGATAAGATTTGTCGAGTTTTCCAAATGCATCAATTAATAAGTCCAATCCTTTGTAATCGCGAATAAAACCAAAAAACAGCAAGGTTTTTTTATCGGGATTAAGATTCAATTTCTTTCTCGCAGTTATTTTATCCTGAATATCGCCAAAATGATCGTAAAGAGGGTGGGGAAGAAGTATTACTTTAGCATCAGGCATATATCTTAGCAGGTCATTTTTAACTTTCTCGGACATTGCAACAAAACCATGGTTTTTTCTAAGAAAATATTTAGTAAAAGGCTCGTCAAAGAATTTTTTTTCGTGAGGGA
>JAQVEY010000004.1 GCA_028697515.1 Bacteroidales bacterium
ATTTGATGTGATTGTCAATGACACAAAAGGTGATGTTGAAATATGGCGTTCGAGAATTGTTGTTGAAGACAGCGAATTTACAGATAAGTATACTCAAATTCCATTGTCAGAAGCGAGAAAAATTGATGAAGATTTTGAAGCTGGTGAAGAATATTCAGATGAAATCAAACTTGAAGATTTTGGTAGAAGAGCAATACTAACACTGAAACAAAACTTACAAGCAAAAATCCTCGAAAGAGAAAAAGATAATATTTATCTAAAATATAAAGACAAAGTTGGCGAAATTATCATTGGCGAAATCTATCAGACATGGAAACGTGAGATTTTAGTCTTGGATGATGAAGGGACAGAACTAATATTGCCAAAGAGTGAACAAATTCCAAACGATAGATACAGAAAGGGTGATTCTCTTAGAGCTGTTGTTCTTAGTGTAGAATTAAAAAATGGCACTCCATTAATCAAATTATCAAGAACATCACCAATCTTTCTTGAAAGACTTTTTGAACTTGAGATTCCTGAAATTCTTGATGGTTTAATAACCATAAAGAAGATTGTTCGCGTTCCTGGAGAAAGAGCTAAGGTAGCTGTTGAGTCTTATGACGAAAGAGTGGATCCGGTTGGAGCATGTGTAGGTATGAAAGGAAGCCGCATACATGGTATTGTAAGGGAATTACATAACGAAAACATTGACATAATAAACTATACAACTAACACACAACTATTTATTCAGAGAGCTCTTAGCCCTGCAAAGATAACTTCAATAAAAATCAATGCTCAAGACAAAAGAGCAGATGTTTATCTTAACCCTGATCAAGTATCATTAGCTATTGGGAAGGGTGGACTAAATATTAAATTAGCTAGTCAACTTGTAGGAATGACAATAGATGTTTATCGTGAAATGGATGAAGGTGAAGATGATGTGGCATTAGACGAGTTCTCTGACGAAATCGAAGAATGGGTAATTAACGTATTAAAAGCAATAGGCTGTGATACAGCTCGTAGTGTATTAGAATTAAGTAAAGAAGAGCTTATAAAAAGAACAGATCTTGAAGAAGAAACAATTGTTGATGTTTTAACAATTTTAAAATCTGAATTTGAATAAGAATAAATATAGAGTAATATAAAAATTTATGACTTCAGAGAGTAAACCAATAAGGCTTAGCACTATTGCCAGAGAATTAAATGTAGGTACTTCTACAATAATTGATTTTTTGGTAAAAAAAGGTTATTCAGTCGAGAACAATCCGAATGCAAAACTGCCTTTTGAATGTCTTGATATTCTTAACGAAGAGTTTAAAGAATCAAAATCTTTAAAAGAAAAAGCCTTAAAAAATACCGAACAGGCAAGAGAAAATAAAGAAATTAATATTTCTCTTGAAAAACAAACTAAAGTTGTAGAAATAGTCGCTTCTGCAGAAGAATTACCGGTCGCTGATAAAACGATTGAAACAATTCCAGATACAAAAAATAAGCTAGAGGACCGCGCTGAAAAACCAGTAAAGGAAACAATAACAAAACCTGAAGAGACTGTTACAGCCAAAACTGAAGATATTAAAAAATCTATTATTCAGAAAGTAGAAATAGACCCTAATGATGATAAGCAAGATGGAATAAAAGTTATCGGCACAATAAATTTAGATCAAATAAATCAGAAAACTCGTCCAAAAAGAAAATCTACTGAAGAAAAAGAAGCAGAAAAAAAATCCAAGACAGAAGATAAAAAAGCTGCTAAAGAAAAAACGAATAAACATAAAAAAGCTTCAGAAGAAATAGTAAATTCTGAAGTGGAAATTGAAAAAGCTGAAATTCAGGAATCATTAACTATTGAAAAGGATGAGACTGCTCAAATAATTGAGAAAGAAAACATTTCACAGGAAAAAGAGATGTCTTCTTCACAGAATCCAGAGTCTGAATTTATAGAAACTAAAATAGTAAAGCTAACAGGACCAAATGTTGTTGGCAGAATTGATATAGACAACTATTTAAAAAGACAGGAAGAATCTGAAAAGAAAAAGATAGTTGCTAAAGAAGAGCGTCAGAAAATACGCGAAAAAGAAAAGGAAGAGCGTAAATCGAAGAGAAAGCGAATCAAAAAAGTAAAGGTAAATATAGAGGGCCCGGATAGCGGAGTTGATTCAAAAAAGAAGAAATTGACAAAGAAACCTCTTAAAGTTAAAAAGACTGAGGTTGATGAAGAAGATGTACAAAAACAGATTAAAGAGACCTTAGCTAGATTAACGACACCTAAACAAAAATCCAAGACTTCAAAACACAGAAGAGAAAAACGTGAGTTAGTGTCTCAAAAGCGTTTGGAAGAAATGGAAAGAACTGAATCTGAAAAGAATATTATAAAAGTTACAGAATTTGTTTCTGTTAACGAATTGTCTGCAATGATGGATGTTCCTGTAACAACATTAATTGCAACCTGTATGAGTCTAGGACTTTTCGTTTCAATCAATCAACGTCTTGATGCTGAAACAATGTCACTTGTTGCAGACGAATACGGATATAAAGTTGAATTTGTCAGTGCAGAAGTACTAAACGAAATTGAAGAAACCATAGATGAACCTGAAGACTTAATCCCTCGCCCACCAATTGTAACGGTAATGGGACATGTTGACCATGGTAAAACCAAGCTTCTTGATAGAATAAGACACACAAACGTAGTTGACGGAGAAGCCGGAGGAATTACTCAGCACATCGGAGCATATTCTGTTACTCTTGAGGGAGGGAAACAAATAACTTTTCTTGACACTCCTGGCCACGAAGCTTTTACCGCAATGCGTGCGAGAGGTGCTCAAATTACAGATGTCGCCATAATTATAATAGCTGCTGACGATAATATTATGCCTCAGACTATTGAAGCTATAAATCATGCGAGTGCGGCGGGCGTTCCGATTGTTTTTGCTATCAATAAAATAGATAAGCCTACTGCAAATCCCGAAAAGATTAGAGAGTCTCTTGCAAATATGAACTATCTGGTTGAAGATTGGGGCGGTAAATATCAATCTCAGGATATTTCGGCTAAGGCAGGTATTAATATTGAAGAACTGCTCGAAAAAGTGCTTCTAGAGGCCGAACTACTTGAATTAACTGCAAACCCAAATAAAAACGCCGTAGGTACCGTAATTGAAGCCTCCCTTGATAAAGGAAGGGGTTATGTTACAACACTTTTAGTTCAGTCAGGAACCTTAAAGGTAGGCGATATATTACTTGCAGGATGTCAGACTGGTAGAGTAAAAGCAATGTATAACGAAAGAGGCCATAAACTATTAGTTGCCGGACCATCAACTCCAATTTTGGTTCTTGGATTAAATGGTGCTCCTCAGGCTGGTGACAAATTTAATGTAATGGAAAGCGATCATGAAGCACGAAACCTTGCAAATAAGCGCCTACAACTACAACGCGAACAAGGATTACGTACACAAAAACACATTACTCTCGATGAAATAGGAAGACGTCTTGCTTTAGGTAATTTTAATGAAATTAATATTATTGTAAAAGGTGATGTTGACGGATCTGTAGAAGCGCTTTCGGATTCACTCATTAAACTTTCGACTGAAAACTTTGCAGTGAATATTATTCATAAAGCAGTAGGTCAAATATCAGAATCAGACGTTATGCTTGCCGCAGCGTCCAATGCAATTATTGTCGGTTTCCAAGTCAGACCTTCGAGCTACGCACGTAAGCTAGCCGAAAAAGAAGAAATTGAAATCAGACTTTATTCTATTATCTATGATGCAATAAACGAAATCAAAGATGCAATGGAAGGAATGCTTTCACCAACTGTTAAAGAAACTATTACCGGTTCTTGTGAAATTAGAGAAGTCTTTAAAATCACCAAAGTTGGTACAATTGCAGGATGTTTGGTTACTGACGGCAAGATATACAAAAAGTCACGAGTCAGAGTTATCCGCGATGGAATTGTTATTTATACAGGAGAACTAGGTAGTCTTAAACGCTTTAAAGATGATGTTAAAGAGGTTGGTCCAGGACTTGAATGCGGATTAAATATTGACAGGTTTAATGATATTAAAGTCGGAGATATTGTTGAAGCTTTTGATGAAGTAGAAGTTAAAACAACTCTTTGATTTTTGTTCCTCTATGTTGAAAATTGGTAAGCAGGAATTCTGCGACAAACCTGTTTTTCTAGCTCCTATGGAGGATGTAACTGATCCATCTTTTAGGTATATGTGCAAAAAATTCGGCGCTGACTTTATGTTTACTGAATTTATTTCTGCAGACGGTCTTATTAGAGACGCTCGTAAAAGTGTGCAAAAACTAAAAATATATGACTATGAACATCCTGTTGGAATACAAATTTATGGTCATAATGCTGATGCAATGGAAAAAGCCACTTTACAAGTAAATAAAAGTTCTGCAGATGTTTTAGATATCAACTTTGGATGTCCAGTTAAAAAAATCGCAAATCGTGGAGCCGGTGCAGGAATGTTACGGAACCTTCCTCTAATGAAGGAAATTACTGAAAGAGTTGTAAACAGTTCTGTTTTGCCAGTTACTGTAAAAACAAGATTAGGCTGGGATACCGATTCGATAAATATAATGGATGTAGCTTTAATGTTACAGGATTGTGGTATTCAAGCTCTTACAATTCATGGGAGAACCAGAGCTCAATTGTATAAAGGACAAGCAGACTGGTCATATATAGGTGAAGTGAAAAACAACCCTAATATCAGAATCCCTATAATAGGAAATGGAGATATCATAAATGGGAAATTAGCCGCAGAAAAATTTGAAAATTACAATGTTGATGCAATAATGATAGGAAGATCCTCAATAGGTAAACCATGGATATTTAAAGAAATAAAACATTATCTAAAAACAGGTGAAGAACTCCCCAAACCCGGAGTGACAGAACTTGTTGAGTATGCAAAGGAACATTTAGGAAAATCAATAGAATTTAAAGAAAGTCAAAGAGGAATCTATGAAATGAGAAGACATTTTGCCCTGTATTTTAAATGTATTCCAAACTTTAAAGATACAAGACTAAAGTTACTTACTGCTCAAACTAATGAAGAAATTAATTCAATTTTAGACTACATTTATAAGAACTTTGGTCATATTGGCCCAGATGATTTCTTACCGGAAAACAATAATTAAATTCACATGTTTATCCTGAATGATTAAGTTGCTTAATATAAATATGCAGTTAGAATTCTTCCTTTTTTTCGCTGACCTTACAATATTTAATAATTGATTATTGTTTAATAATTTAAGTCTTTTATGTAAGTTTGTCTTTTAATTAAAAAAAAATTATATGTTTTCAGGAATAGTTGAAGAAACAGCGAAAGTTGTTAAAATAGAACAAGACCGTACTAATTATCATTTCTATCTGACTTGTTCATTTGCCGATAAATTAAAGATTGACCAAAGTGTTTCGCATAGTGGTGTATGCTTAACTGTTGTCGATATTGACAAAGTGAAAAAGATATATAAAGTAACTGCTGTTCAGGAAACTTTGGATAAATCGAATATGGGTTTACTACAAGTCAACGACGAGGTTAATGTTGAAAGAAGTATGACCATGGACAAACTTCTTGACGGACATATGGTTCAAGGACATGTTGATCAAACAGCCGTTTGCACCGAAGTTAAAGAGTCCGATGGAAGCTGGTACTTTACATTCAAATATGACAGTTCGTTGGGCAATATTACTGTTGAAAAAGGTTCTGTTTCCGTTAATGGTGTTAGTCTGACAGTTGTAAACTCAAAAAAAGATCAATTTTCGGTAGCAATTATCCCTTTTACTTATATGGTAACAAACTTTCATAACATAAAACCTGGTACCGTAGTTAATCTTGAATTTGATATAATAGGTAAATACATTCAAAAAATTATGGCTGCCTATCTTGAAAACAAATGACAATTATAAGTTTTACTTTACATTTTTTATCTAATTTTAATATCTATTTTTAAAGTCTTGAACTTAAAAAAATATATTACAAATGTAAGTGCCTTGCAGTTTTTTCAAATTGTAAGATTTGGCGTTTTATTACTAATAAGTATTGTATTAACAAAGACAAAACTTAGAGTTGGAGAAATTGGGGTATATGAAACATTTTTGCTTATTGCAGGCAGTGTCAGTTTCTTTTGGATTGGAGGTATGCTTCAATCTCTTTTAGCAGTATTTAAAAACAGTAAGACTTTTGGCAAATCTGAAAAAAGTCCTATTTTCTTTAACATTTTTCTTTTATTTACTTTATTAAGTGTCTTGTCAGCTGTATTGGTTTTTATATCTCAACCTTTTATCTCATCACTATTTAGTTTCCATGGGAATAAAATCCCTTACATGAGAATTCTTTTCATGTATATTGTTGTTTCCGGTCCTGTAAACCTTGTAGAATATTTTTACTTGCTTAAAAATAAACCAAAGTTTTTAATCATTTATGGAATTATAACTTTTGCCTTACAGCTTTTGTGTGTTACACTCCCGATAATTTTCACTTATGACTTAGCATATGGGCTTTACGGCTTTGTTTTTATTAATGGTATTCGATATTTGTGGTTAATGGTGCTTGTATATCGTTATTCGGAAATAAAATTATCTACTGCCTTTTTAAAAGAATTTTTAAGCCTATCCTCTCCACTAATTTTAAGTATACTGTTAAGTGGAAGTGCTCAATATTTTGACGGTTTTCTAGTCTCATACAGTTTCGACGAAGCAACTCTTGCAATATTTAGATACGGTGCAAGAGAACTCCCTTTTATAATATTACTTCTCGATGCTTTTGGGAATGCTCTTACTCCTAGATTTTCAGACCCACAAAACAGACAAAATGCATTATCAGAACTCAAAACCGGCACAGCCAGACTAATGCATATCCTATTCCCTGTAGCAATCCTGATAGTCTTAACAAGCAAATATATTTACCCGATAATTTTTAATCAGTATTTTGAATCTAGCGCTTTAATTTTTAATATTTATGTTTTAATAGTTATAACTAGGTTCTTATTTGCAAGAATTATACTTATTGGAATTAAAGAAACAAGGCTTATTCTTAAATCTTCATTAATTGAAGTAATAATTAATATAAGCTTAAGTTTAATTTTCATTAGATTTTGGGGAATAGTTGGAGTAGCAATAGCTACGGTAATATCATACTTGATAGAAAAGTTATATTTAGTTTTATGTTTAAAATCAAAACATAATATCAAACCATCAGAATATATAAACCTAAAATATTTCTCATTATATTCGCTAATATTAATTTTGGCTTTTTTATTAAGTTTATTGCCTTTATAAATCTCTTGAATGTTTAAACTTATCTTAAAAGGAACAAATGCATATAAATGGACACAGTCTGAGAAGAACTGTTTTTTAGGATATATATATGCATCTTCTGAAAAAATATATCGGAATAATGAGGCAATAAGCATACTAAACAAATTAACCGAACAAGCTCAAGGGGAGTATAAAGCGATAAGTGGTTATGAGGGGATTTACAGTTTTATAAGATTTTTTCCTGATAAAGTTTTAATCGTATCTGACATAGTGAATTTCTTCCCAATCTTTTTTTTAAGGCATGAAAATCAATGGATTATTAGTGACGATTGGCAAAGTCTAATCGATTATAAATCATTTTTTGAATTTAATGAAGAAGCGTCTATTGGATTTCTAACAGGTGGATTTGTTTGTGGAAATGATACTCTTGATAAAAGTATAAAAAAAACTGAGGCAGGGCTTTCATTAAGCTTATTCTCTGATGGAACAATCTCAAAGCAACGCCATTTTGATTTTATCCCTCAGCATTTTAACAAACTAAATAGAAATGATTTCATCAGTAATACCGAATCATTATTTGTTGATGCAGGAAAGGAAATGATTGGATTTCTAAACAATCGTACAGCAATAGTTCCACTAAGTGGTGGTTTTGATTCTCGACTAATCGTTTGTTTGCTAAAAAAATTAAATTATAAAAATGTCATTTGTTTTACATATGGACGCAAAACAAATGAAGTTCAAATAAGCAAAAGCGTTGCTGCCTCTCTTGGGTATAAATGGTATTTTATTGATTATGAAAAAATAGATGCCGAAAATTACTTGCTTGAGTCTTCATTTTTAGACTATGTCCACCAATATGCAAATGGCTATTCAATGTTTTTTCTTCAAGAATATTTTGCAATGAGAGAGCTGTTAAAAATGGAGGTAATCCCAAAAGACTCTGTTTTCCTTCCAGGACATTCAGGTGATTTTATCGGAGGGAGTTATGTCGAAAAAACTGCAGCGACAAAAGTATCTCCAAAAAATTTAGCTCCATATTTGTTAAAAAAGTATTTTTTCTTCAAAAGTCCATCAAAAAAGAATAGAACCATACTTGTCGAAGAAATAAAAAAAACTCTGCAAGATTATCCTGATAAAAACACATTTTCTCAAGTTTACAATCCTTATGTTGAAGATTGGGACATTAAAGAAAAACTATCAAAATTCATTTTCAGATCGTCATTCGTTTTCACGCACTTCGGTTTTGAACATATGTACCCATTATGGACAAGAAAAACAACTCAGTTTTTTAGAGCGGCCCCATATGAAATGCGTTCAGGTAAAAAATTGTATGACGAAACCTTAATTGAAAAGTTTTTTATCCCTTTAAATGTCTATTTTGGCGAAGGGGAATTAAGACAAGTTTCGAAAATTTACATGAAATATCAAAGTATTAAAGATAGTATTAGGAACATTTTCCCATGGTCGTTTATTTTGAAAAAAATGATTAAGCACGACTGGTTGAATTATCATGTTTTTACAAAAGATATGGAGCTGGATTTGATTAGAAAAAACTATAAGCCTCTTAAAAGATATAAAATGTTTACTGCAATTATATGTCGCTGGTATCTAGACTTAATTATCTCTGAAAATAAGAGTGCTAATCGAATTTGAGCTGTCTGCCCGATTTGATGATATTCAATGCTGTATCTAAAACTGGATCTATTGTATTTGATATTTCATAAAAAGATGAGTCTCCCAAAATTTGTCTAGCTATATATGCATAAAGATTATTTTCAATATATTTTCCTGAAATAAAAATATCAGATTGTTTAATATTAATTCCATTACTAATCACATAGTTCCAAAATGATTGCATTACATCATTCTTTTTCAGTAAAGAAATCAGTTCTGCAGTTGAAGTAACATCCTGTAACATTTTACGGTTTTTATCAACATATTCAATCGAGAATGTATAATCTAGACTCTTCCTGCTAATTTCACTATACAGTGTTGAAAAACCAACAGTATCTATTGGCACAAAAACATCCGGCATAATTCCTCCTCCTCCGTAAACCATCCGACCTTTAGATGTTTTAAAAATTAATGAGTCGTTTAACACAATACTATCCTTTTCGAGAAACTCTCCTCTTAAATACCTATTGTAAATGTCTGCATTATATTCGTCTTGTCCATTTTCGTAAGATTTCTGAATACACCTACCTGAAGGTGTATAATACCTAGCCGTTGTCAATCTTATGATCGACCCATCATCAAAAACTGTCGATTCCTGAACCAAACCTTTTCCATAAGAACGTCTTCCGACAATAAAGCCTCTATCATTATCCTGAATTGCACCAGAAACAATTTCAGCCGCTGAAGCCGAAAATTCATCAATTAGTACAACAACATCAAGGTCTATGCATGCACTCCTTTTAGTTGTTGCATTAATAACTTTTTTCCCACGGGCTCTTCCCTCTGTATAAACTATCATCTTTCCATTTTCCAGGAACTCATCCGTTATATCAGTTGCCGAATTAAGATAACCTCCTGCATTATTTCTTAAGTCAATAATTACCGTTTTCATTCCGGTTTGAGTCATTGTAAAAATAGCATCAATAAATTGAGTATGAGTATTTTTGGCAAAACTTGTAATCTTTATATAACCAATTTCATCTGTAATTTTATAATAAGCATCTACACTTTTTAATGGAATCTGTCCTCTTTTAATTTTAACAGTAAGAAGGTTTTTAAACCCTCTTCTCAACACCTTCAATGTTACAATACTACCCCCTTGCCCTTTCAACTTCGACATTACCATCTCATTTGTAATATTAACTCCTGCTATAAGGGTGTCATTCACATATATTATTCTATCCCCCGATTTTAATCCCGATTTCTCTGAAGGACCATCTTCAATAACTGCTACAACTAAGACTGTATCTTTAAAAATATTAAACTGAATACCAATACCTTCGAAATTACCTTCAAGTTCTTCTTCAAGACCCTTAGCTTCTTCAGCAGTAAAATAAACAGTATGAGGATCGAGTGATTCAAGAAATTTTGGAATCGCCATTTCGACAAGCTGTTCTCTTGTAACCTCATCTACATATTCATTGTCAACATAGTCAATAACCATATTGAGTTTATCCTTTTTAGGTGAAATTAATATGCTGTGATTAGTGTTACTTTTGTTAAACACTTCTGCAATGATAATTCCAGTAATAACAGACAATGAAATTATCACAGGCAAAATCACAGTAAATCTTGTATTTTTATATTCACTCATTAAAAGAAAAATTAATTACTTCAATCTTTGCTCTTCTTAAAAGTTCTAAACCATCAGTATTATGATACTCATCAAGATAAACAACCCTTTTAATTCCAGCTTGAATAATCAACTTAGAGCATTCAATACAAGGAGATGTTGTTACATACAGAGTTGCTCCCAGACTATTATTACCGGATTTTGCAACTTTAGTTATTGCATTCGCCTCGGCATGCAAAACATATGCTTTAGTTTGAGTATTTTCATCTTCACATTCATTTTCAAACCCTTCCGGGGTACCATTAAAACCATCAGAGATAATCATTTTATCCTTTACAATCAGTGCCCCAACCTTGCGTCTTATACAATATGAGTTTTTTGCCCATATCGTTGCCATCTCAAGATAATGCTTATCGTATTGAATTTGTTTTTCCAGACTGATTTTACTCATTTCAATTAAATATTACAAAAAACCCTCCATGCGGAGGGTTCGTACCCGGGGCCGGGGTCGAACCGGCACTCCAGGGAAGGAACTGGTGTTTGAGACCAGCGCGTCTACCGATTCCGCCACCCGGGCAATTACTTTTTTTATATAAAGAACTTTTTAAGTATAATTCTGGATATCATCATCCAAACTTCAACTTCGATGTGCAAAGATAATATTTTTTTAATTCTCTCTATTTTTTTTCCACTAACCTGATAAAAAAACTAGTGAATTCTTTTTTACATTATTGTTTGAATAATATTGTAGAAGTTGTTTTGCCAGATTGTAAAAAAAACATATGTTTGTTTAATTTTCTGATTTCAATTAAATGAAAAAATATTTTATTATAATCTTTCTTTTTCTTTGCGTTTGTAATGCCTTCTCGCAATCTTACGAAACAGGCATTCCGGGATTCAAGAATTATTCTCCAAAAGATTATGGACAAGAAAGTCAAAATTTTAGTGTTATTCAAGATAATAATTCTATTATGTATTTTGGAAATGCAAATGGAATTATGGAATTTGATAATCTAAATTGGAATTTGGTTAAAGTTACAGGTAGACCGGTAATGGACGTTAATAAGAAAAATCAAGTCTTTTTTGGGGGTTATAATCAAATTGGTCAAATAGTATATAAAAATGGTCAACCTCGTGCAAAATTATTTAACTTTCACGAAGAATACAAACCTGGTCAAATAAAGAAAGTGGCTACTATTGATGATGTTGTTTTATTTGCTTCATCACATCAACTATTAATTTACAAGAATGACAGCGTAGAAATTGAGCATTCCAATGCTCCCGGTATTGATCTGTTCAAATTTAATGATAAGGTTTTGATTTATTTACCAGGAAGAGGCTTGTTTTATTGGTATAATAACAAAATTACAAAATATAAAGATTTTGATTTATTCAAAGACATCGAAATTGAAGATATCATTCCTTTAAATGAACAAGATTTTCTTATTAAACCAGCTAATCAAAAAGGTTTTATTAAATACTCCAAAGGAAAAACAGAATTATTTTTAACTGAGGCAGATGATTTTCTAAGTTCAAACATCTATTCAAAAGGAGTGTTATTAGATAACAACAGAATTATTTTCGGGACTTTGCATGGTGGTCTTGTTTGCATCGACATACATGGTCACTATCTTTTCTCTTTAAATCGCGAAAGTGGCTTGAGAGACAACCAAATAACAGACATTTTTGTATCAAATGACGGAAGATTGTGGGTAACAACATACAACGGGATTTGTCTTGTGGAGACCCAGTCAGATATCAGTTTTTTTGATTCTTCATTCGGATTTAGCGGTGCAATATTAACAATTTTAAGATATAATGGAACCTTATATATTGGTACTGCTAATGGAGTTTATAAATATAAAGAAGGAAATATTTATGATAATATCTTGAACATATTTGATTTTCGTATCAGATTTGAGAAAATCGATGGAATAAGAGCTATGTGTTGGAAACTTACGATAATTAATAATGAACTTTTTGCAATAACTAATGATGGTATTTATAAAGTTTATAACAATTCCTGCAAACAGATTCTAAAGGGGAGTTATAACACAATAGTTCCAATGACATATTATCCAGATACTTATCTAATTGGAAGTAATCAAGGTTTAATTATTTCAAAATACAATTCTTATTCAATTGACACTATAGGAACACTTCAAAATTTCAATTATAATATCAGAACTATTTGCGAAGATTATTTCGGAAATTACTGGTTGGGAACAAATGAAGACGGTCTTTATCAAACAAATTTCTTCAACGGATTATCTACACAGTCTGAAATTGTTCACTACACTTCAAAAGAAGGATTGCCAGAAGAATTTGACTGGGTTGACGTATTTCCCTCCTTCCATGGAATAATTTTCTCGACAAGTAAAGGTGCATATCATTACAATTATCAAAGTAATATATTTGAGAAAGACAGTTTGTTTGGATTTGATTTTTCTGACAACAATTTATATGTTTACCCTTTGATTGAAGACTCGAAAAATAATATCTATTACAGTTGTGTTCATGAGGGCAAATATGAAAGAGAAACCGGTAAGCTTGTTTTTAATGGTGCAAATAAAAAATACACCCGTCTTTATAAACCATTTACTCAACTTCGTGAATTCGTAATCGAAACTATTTATCCTGAAAATAACGGAGATGTATGGTTCGGTTCTTCAGATGCTCTAATTAAGTATGATCCAAAAGATAAAAGCAAAAATACTATAAAGTATAATTGTCTAATTCGTTCAATTGTAATTCACAACGATTCTACAATTTTCTTTACAGCAGACAAAACTAACATAAACAATAAATTACAAATAAATTTTAGTGATAAAACTATAAGATTTAATTTTTCAGCTCTATGCTATAATACTTTAGGAAATACCGTATACCAGGTTATGCTTGTTGGATTTGATGATGATTGGTCAGATTGGACGAATGAAACATTTAAAGAATATACTTCCCTAGTTGAAAACGAATATACTTTTAAAGTCAGAGCAAAAGACATATACGGAAATGTCAGCGAAGAAGCTTCTATCACATTCATAGTAAAGCCTCCTTTCTACCGAACATGGTATGCTTTTCTAATCTACGTAATAGTTTTTGCAGCAATTATTTATTTGATACTCAAACTAAACGAATTAAGACATGCTAAAGAAAGATATAGTCTCGAAAAACTGGTTGAAGACCGCACCAACGAACTGGCTTATCAAAAAGAACAAACTGAACAGCTGGTAAAAAAACTATTACCTCAAAATGCAGCAGATGAATTAAGAGAAACTGGGAAAGCAAAATCGCAAAAATACGAATTAGTTACAGTTTTATTTGCTGACATTCAAGGATTTACTGAAATAGCAGAACACACAAAACCAGAAGAACTAATCAAACATTTAAACAATATATTTATAAGTTTCGATAAACTTATTGCGAAGTATAATATTGAAAAAATTAAGACCATTGGCGATGCATATATGTGTGCCGGAGGCATGCCTAATAAAGATAATACAAATCCGATTGAAGTCGTAATGGCGGCATTGGAAATGCAACGTGAAATCAGAAGAATAAATGAAACCAGTTCTTTGAAACTAGAGATAAGAATTGGCGTTCACACAGGTCCTGTTGTTGCAGGAGTTGTCGGCTCAAAGAAACTAGAATACGACATCTGGGGAGATACTGTTAATATTGCTAGTCGTATGGAGTCACACGGACTTATTAATAAAGTCAACATTTCGGAGCACACATATAATATGGTTAAAGACTTCTTTGTTTGTCAATACAGAGGTAAAATTGAAGTGAAATATAAGGGTGAAATGGAAATGTATTTTGTACATGAAATTAAAAAAGCATTATCCGAAAATTCTGACAGAATTACTCCTAACAAAGACTTCTTTATAAAGTTACAATTTATTAAATTCAAAGCCATTCAGGAAGAAATCCTTGACCAATTGCAACGTAATCTTCCTTCAAATCTATATTATCATAATTTAAAACATACCATAAACGTTTTATATATTACAGAAGAAATTGCAAGAGAAGAAGGCGTTGATGAAGAAGAAATGCTCCTTTTAAAATGTGCCGCTCTATTTCACGATGCAGGTTTTATGGTAAGTTATGATAATAACGAAGAAATTGGAGCAAAAATGGCAGCACAGACTTTGCAAAGGTATAAATTTGGAGAAATACAAATTGAAACTATAAAGCGTCTTATTTTAGCAACAAAAATGCCTCCCAAACCAAAAGATTTACTGGAAAAAATAATTTGTGATGCTGATTTAGATTATCTAGGCAGACCAGATTTTATTCCAATTTCTCAAAATTTGTTTCGAGAACTTTTTGAAAGAGGAAAAATTAATACAATAGAACAATGGAATAAAATGCAATACAAATTTATTCTAAGTCATAATTACTTTACAACGACTGCACGCAAGAATAGAGATGCTGGCAAACAAGCAGTTATTGCAGAATTAAAAGAAATGATTTGATTTTATTCATCATCAGGCTCATCTATAACATCTTCTGAATGATTATCATATAAATCGCGGACTTTTCTATAAACCTTAATCGCTTGTTCGTAATCTTTATCCATAATCATTACCTTAACACCATCTATCTGCCCTAAAACACTTTCGCTGGTAATTGAGCATTCTACCCCCTCTTCTTCAAGTTTATCTTTTAGAATTTCTGCTCGATACGCGTAACGATAATTCACAAGTGTAATCAACTTATCATTCATAGTTTAAATTTTTTGTCGTTTACGAAAAATAATCAAAATGGTTATACTATTTAACAATTATATGCATCAATAAACATATCTTTGTGCGATTATTTAATTTACTTAAATGAAAAAAATTGTTGATTATTTAGTAATTGGAAGTGGTATAGCCGGTCTTTTTTATGCATTAAAAGTAAGTAAGTACGGTACAGTTGCAATAATTTCAAAAGATAATATCGATAACACTACGACAGTAAAAGCTCAAGGTGGAATTGCTACTGTTATGTATAACCCTGATTCATACGAAAAACATATAAGTGACACAATTAATGCAGGGGCAGGATTGAATAATAAAAAAATTGTCGAAATTGTGGTTAAAGAAGGTCCTGTTAGAATTCATGACTTAATTAACATTGGGACACATTTTGACAAAGATAATTATGGTCATTATGACTTAAATAAAGAAGGTGGACATTCTGAAAATAGAGTTTTACATTTTAAAGATAAAACTGGAGAAGAAATTCAGCGTGCGCTTATAAAAGCAGTCCGCAATAATCCTCAAATAAATATTTATGAAAATCATTTTGCAGTTGAAATAATCACTCAACATCATTTAGGCGAATTAATAAGAAAATCGACACCAGACATAAGCTGTTATGGAGCTTATATCTTTGATCAGCATTCAAAAAAAGTTTCAACCTTTTTTGCCAAAGCTACAATGATTGCAACAGGAGGATGTGGAAATGCTTATCTTAACACTACAAATCCTATAGGCATTACAGGTGATGGTATTGCTATGGTTTATAGAGCAAAAGGCGTGGCTGAAAACATGGAATTTGTTCAATTTCACCCAACTGCCTTATACAATCCAAATGAAAAACCATCATTTTTAATAACAGAAGCCTTACGAGGAGCGGGTGCCATTTTAAAAAATCATAAAATGGAAGATTTCTGTTTAAAATATGACAGCCGGGGTTCTTTGGCTCCCAGAGATATTGTTGCAAGAGCAATAGATACTGAGATGAAACTATCAGGAGAAGATTTTGTTTATCTTGATGCACGCAGTATTTCTAAAGAAAAAATAATGGATCATTTTCCAACAATCTATGCAAAATGCTTGGATATTGGGATAAATATAACTAAAGATTTCATACCAGTAACTCCTGCTGCCCATTATATGTGTGGAGGAATTAAAACAGATGAATTTGGTAGATCAAGTATTCTCAATTTATATGCTGCAGGTGAAGTTGCTTCAACCGGATTACACGGAGCTAACAGATTGGCATCAAACTCTTTGCTAGAAGCTGTAGTATTTGCACATAGGGCTGCAGAGCATGCATCAACTGTAAAATCTCATTCGCCCGAAATTACCAATAAAATTCCCGACTGGAATGATGAGGGTACCATTAAAAACGAAGAACTTGTTTTAATCTCTCATTCTCGAAAGGAAGTTCAACAAATTATGAGTAATTATGTCGGAATTGTGAGAAGTGACATTAGGTTGCAAAGAGCGTTAGACAGACTTGAAATAATTTACAGAGAAACTGAAGATTTATTTAAGTCTTCGAAAATTACAGTAAGTATATGTGAATTACGAAATATAATTAATGTTGGATATTTAATTATTAAAATGGCTAAAGACCGCAGAGAATCAATAGGATTACATTATAATCCAGATTTATTAGATCCCATGCAGCCAAAAGTATAAATTTTAAGTCTTATTATTGTTTTATTAAATTATTTTATTTACTTTGCTTTATAAACCTTTAAATATTTACAAATTGTTATGAAAAATTTATTCTTACTATTAATCGTTTCTCTGATATCGATCAGTCTTTTTGCAGGATTTGTCCCTAAAAAAGAAGCTGAGAAAGTTGCTAAAAATCATTATTATCAAAGTATTGGCAGCATTAAAAGTGTAGATTGGGATAATCTTAAAACCAGTTGTGTTTTTGATCCATCTGTTGATGATATCTATAATTTTTATGTTTTTAATGTTAATGGAGATGAAGGTTATGTAATCGTATCATCTGATGACCAAATAAAACCTATTCTTGCTTATTCTTTCGAAGGAGGATTTAATTACAACAATATGGCTCCTTCTCAAGCAGAATTTTTAAAGTATTTTGATGACTGTATAGCATATGCCTCAGAAAACTCCATGCCACTTAACGAGAAAATTGCTGAAGAATGGGAAAGTTTATTAAATTATACTCCAGGAGCAAATTTTAAACAAAAAGTAACTTCACCAAATTTACTAAAAAACATAAACTGGAATCAAACTTGGCCTTATAATGCCCAATGTCCAGAAGATCCGGATGGGATTAATGGACATGTGCCAGTTGGTTGTGTTGCTACAGCGATGTTACAAGTAATGAAGTATTATAACTGGCCTCCTAGCGGTGAAGGAAGTAAAACTCACAATAGCTGGTTTAATGGAGGTTATGGAAATATAACAATTAACTTTGCACAACAAACTTATGATTGGTTTTCAATGCCAAATCAAGCGTCAACTCAGGTTAATACTGAACTAGGAAAGATTAATTTCCACGCTGGAGTAGGTGTATCAATGTACTGGGGACCTGATGGTTCTGGAAGTCAGACCGACAAAATTGTAACTGCACTCGAAACGTATTTTAAGTATTCTACCGCATGTCAGTACGTTTCTAAATCAAGCTACACCGAATCGAGTTGGATGAATCTTATCAAAGCTCAAATTGACGATGGCAAACCAGTAGTATATTCAGGTTCGTCAACAACAACAGGTCATGCGTGGAATTGCGACGGATATCAGGATGAAACATTCCATATGAATTGGGGATGGGGTGGCGCTGGTAACGGTTATTATACTTTAGACAATCTTACTTCCACAGCAACACCAGGTGGACCAGAAAATAATTTTAATGTGGGTCAAGATATGGTTATAAATATTTACCCTCGTGAGGATTTTCCTGCATATTGTACTGGAACCAAAACTATAACTGGTACCGAAGGTGCTTTTGATGACGGAAGTTCCGCGGGCGATTACGAGGCAAATTCATCTTGTGTATATGTTTTAAAACCAGAATGTGGAGCTGTTGTTAATATTACTTTTAATGATTTTGAGCTTGGTGATGGTGATGTTGTTCAAATTTATGATGGCGATGAAACTTCAGATGTTTTATTAGTTACATATGATGCTGATAATACTCCAGGTGATGATATAACCTCAGGTACAAACGGGGCTTTAACTGTTCGATTCAATACAAATGCAACATCACAAGCAGATGGTTGGAATTTAAATTATTCAGTTAAAAATTGTAAAACTAATATGAGCTATACAGATCCTGTAGGTAGTTTTGATGATGGCAGTGGAACATGTGAATATTCTAATTCAACTGTTTGTTCTTGGATTATTGAACCTGAAGGAGCATCTTATATTACTATTACATTTGACGAATTTGATATTGCTGGAAATGCAGAATTTGTAAAGATTTATAAAGATCAACAACTAACTGCAAATGTTATAGCATCATTTACTCCTACTTCTGAACCAATAGGACCTATTAATGTTCCAAGCGGAGTTGCTATTGTTCAATTCTTCGCTGACGCAAACACTGTTGCTGATGGATGGAGTTTACACTATACGTCTTCTACAAGTGATGTCTCATCAAATATTGTAATGAGTAATATGGGTGTTATGCCAAATCCAGGTAACTCAGAATCAAGACTAGTATTTACACTAACTCAGAACTCTGAAACAAAAATTTATTTGACAAATATTTTAGGTGAAATAATTGCATCTCAAGAATATAGTTTAATTGAAGGAGTTCACGAATTTTCTGTTGGAGAAATGTTTAAATC
>JAQVEY010000005.1 GCA_028697515.1 Bacteroidales bacterium
ATGACAATAGAATTTAATCTTTAAAACTCTTCTTCCTCCTCATTTATTACAGATTTACGCATATGATATTCTTTTTGATATCCTGCACTGTAGAACTGTATTACAGAGACTGATGTGTCGTTAAGATCAGTGATTTTAAATAAACTTCGGCTATTGTACTTATCATATGCAATATAGTAAGAAGGAGCTTCATCATAATATATTTTCAATTGAGCTCTTTTAATTTCCCAACCAAAACTGTCAACATCACCCGAAGGAGCATAATGAGAAGCTCCACGACTGTTAATATTAAATTTATATGTTGGCATATTATCTACAGGAAGATTATCATTTCCTATAGGTATCCAATATCCGATTATATCTTCTTCCCATTGAATATCAGTATCAGTTTTACCGCAGAAAACAAAGAATTGCGATAATAGTATCAGAAGGATAAAGATTAAAAGCTTATTTTTTTTCATTTTTAGATTTATTTATTTGCTGTTTCCTGCGAAGGTTTTTTTAATATTTTGATGGGAATTGCAACCGATTTGTATTCGGTGGACATATTTCCACCTTCATCAGCTGCGTTTTTAATAGAATTATAATATTTTCTTGTCAGATACAATGATCCATTGCCTGAAACTAGATTGCTCATATCTTCAATGCTAATTACGACATAATCACTTCCAACAATATCTGTCGAAGCTGAAGCGCAATTTCCTTCATTGTCGCAGATTGTAACAGACATATTTTCATGAGCGGCTAAGGGAAGACCTATCCAGTAAATTGAAGCTTTTGAATCAGCATTAACTATTTCAACTTCTTTGGGCTTTATAGGATTTAATGAAATACTATTTGAATACTCTTTATTTTCAGTATCAGTAAATTTAAAACTAAATTCGCCCGATTCTTTAATACTAGTTTCATAATAACAACCGCTGAAAGAATCAGATTTTTCTTCCATTTCTGTATTATTTACAGTAACAACACTTGGACTCGATAATCTTAAAGTAGTTCCTTTGTTACCACCAAAACGAAACTGTGCAGTTATTCTATACGAGTCTGGTGATTCAGCATCAAAGAAAACAGAATAACTTTGATAAATTTTTGCCTGATTTACATCTTTCGAATCGGCAATTTCGCTCGAAGCACATGATAAAACCATTAAAGCTATACCGCTTATCATTATAAAAACAACTAGTTGTAACGGATTATTCTTTAATCCACTGTAATTTTTGTTCTTCATCATATCTTATTTTTTTGTTTTCAAAAAGCCATTGAATTACTTTAATTATCTTAGATTCGTCATTATCTATTCTGTCTATTAATTCATTAAGTAAACAAGGCTCTAAATTAAGAATATTTTTAATATGTGACAAAATAATATCAAATTCGTATTTACTTAAGTTTAATTCATTTCTGCGGGAACATACGTCACAACTGCCACATCGTTCAACATCGGTTTCTCCAAAGTATGATAACAGTTGTTGACTTCTACATTTGTTATGACTTTCTGCATATAGCAGCATTGACTCTAACCTTTCGAGAGTTCTTTGTTTCTGTGCTTCAAGATCTTTTTTGTCGAATAAAATGCTTTTGTCTTCTAGTCTTTCGCAAATAAAATGAAGCAAGGGTTTATTTATTCGTGGAATATACTGAATTATCTTATACTGCTGAAGAATTTTTAACAGATTAATTATTGTCTCAGCCGAAACACCGGCTTTTTTAGCAAGATATTCTTCGCTAATATTTATGTAATCGTTAAATAGCCCAGTATATGTTCTTAACAGCATCTTAATAAAGTCGTCAAGCTTTGCATTTTCGATTTGAAAACGATATAAGTCTTCTCTATTTACAATAAATATTATTCTGGATGTCGAATTTGCATCCTCTGAATAGGATATTAATCCTGTAGATTCAAGTATCTTTAATGAGTTGAATGTTGTAAGAACATCTATTTTGAATTTTTTTGCAAAATCGAAGATATCAAAAGGAAACTCAGAATCTTTAGCGGCTCCATAAGGTATCTGAAGATAGTTACAAATAGAATTATACACTTCAATTACTCTTTTCAGTTCAGGAAATGCTGTAGTAATATTTTTCTTTATTTGAGCTTTATCCGCAGTATTTATAACAAGAAATGCCCAGGCTTTTTTGCCATCTCTTCCTGCACGACCTGCTTCTTGAAAATATGCTTCGAGAGAGTCCGGCAAATCAAGATGCACAACAAGTCTAACGTCGGGTTTATCGATACCCATTCCAAAAGCATTTGTGCATACCATTATTCTAATCGTGCCTTTTTGCCAAGCATTTTGTTTTTCTGCTCTGCTTGTAGCATCCAATCCCGCATGGTAATAATCGGCAGATATTCTGAATTTTTGTAACAACAGAGCATATTCTTTAGTTTTTCGTCTGTTTCTTACATAGATTACCGCGCTGCCATCAATTTTTGTTATTAGTTTGAATAACTGTTTAACCTTATCTTCGGTATTTATAACATAATAAACCAAATTTTTACGTTCAAAGCTTTTCTGAAGTACATTTTTTTCTTTAAAATGTAGCTTTTCCTGTATGTCTTCAACTACTTTTGGCGTTGCTGTTGCTGTTAATGCTAGAATAGGTACATCAGGTAGTTGTTCACGGATTTCCGAAATCTCAAGATATGATGGCCTGAAATCATATCCCCACTGAGAAATACAATGAGCTTCGTCAACAGTTATCAGATTTACTCTCATTGATTTTAGTCTTTCTCTAAAATAGAAATTTTTCAATCTCTCTGGCGATAAATATAAAAATTTATAATCCCCATTACATACATTATTTAATGCTATTTCTATTTCGGTTTTTGTCATTCCAGAATAAATTGCTGCAGCTTTTATATGCCTTTTCTGAAGATTTTCAACCTGATCTTTCATTAAAGCAATCAATGGAGTTATTACCAAACAAACTCCCGGATTAGCAAGGCTATATACCTGAAATGTTATAGACTTACCTCCACCTGTAGGCATAAGGCCTAAAGTGTCTTTACCCGAGGCAACAGATTCTACAATTTCTTCCTGTAGTTCTCTGAATCTGTTATACCCCCAGTATTGTTGTAATATTTCTCTATATCTGCTCAAAAATTATTATTCTACAAATTTCACTTATTTTCCGCTGTTAATAACTCAAAATTTAATGAACATATTTGGTTTTTTATACAAATTTAGCAAAAGTCTTTGACAAACTTGTAAAAAGTTGTATTTTCGTAAAATTTTATTTCAAAGGAATCTACAATGAATAAAGATATTAAAATAATACTCGAAGGGCTTACTTTTGATGACGTTTTATTAATTCCGGCGTATTCGGAAGTATTGCCAAATCAGGTAAATATTGCCTCAAGATTTTCAAGAAATATTATCATTAATACTCCAATTGTTTCGGCTGCTATGGATACTGTTACTGACAGTAAGATGGCAATAGCTATGGCTCGTGAAGGTGGAATAGGAGTTATTCACAAGAATATGCCTATTTCCGATCAAGCAAAGCACGTGTATCAGGTGAAAAGAGCAGAAAATGCTATGATTTTAAATCCTGTAACGATTAATATCAACGAAAGAGTTGGAGATGCAAAAAAAATCATGTCTGATTACAATATTGGAGGTATTCCTGTCGTTGATGCTGATAATAAATTAAAAGGAATAGTGACGAGTAGAGATATGCGCTTTCAGACTGATATGAGTCTTCCAATTAAGGAAATTATGACTTCCGAAAATCTTATTACAACTGAACAGGGTATTGAACTTGATAGGGCTAAAGATATCTTTATGAAATATCGCATAGAGAAATTACCTGTAATAGATAAGTCAGGGAAATTGGTTGGTTTAATTACATATAAAGATATAACAAAAGCAGCTGATGCACCGCATTCGTGTAAAGATACTCATGGTAGATTACGAGTTGCTGCGGCTGTGGGTATTTCTGGTGACAGTATGAAACGTATGGAGGCTTTGGTAGAAGCAGGTGTTGATGCGATAGTGATTGATACAGCTCACGGGCATACAAAAAATGTTAATACTGTATTAAAAAATGCCCGTCAGAAATTCCCTAATATAGATATAATTGTTGGAAATATTGCTACTGCCGATGCTGCCAAAATGCTTGCAGATAATGGTGCAGATGCAGTAAAGGTTGGAATTGGACCAGGTTCTATTTGTACTACGCGTGTTGTTGCAGGAGTAGGTGTTCCGCAGTTGTCGGCAATTATGAATGTCGCCGAAGCACTTAAAGGAACTGGAGTCCCTCTAATTGCAGATGGCGGAATAAGATATTCAGGTGATATTGTTAAAGCAATTGCTGCAGGTGCACATTCGATAATGGCAGGTGGTTTATTTGCCGGAACAGAAGAAGCCCCAGGTGAAACAATAATATTTAACGGGAGAAAATTTAAATCATATCGTGGGATGGGTTCGGTAGAAGCTATGCAGATGGGCTCTAAAGATCGCTATTTCCAAGATATGGAAGATGATATTAAAAAACTTGTACCGGAAGGAATATCTGGTCGTGTCCCTTACAAAGGAACGCTTAATGAGGTAATTTACCAACTTGTTGGTGGACTTAAAGCAGGTATGGGTTATTGCGGTGCTGAAAATATTGATTCTTTGCATAAAAATTCAAAATTTGTAAGAATCACTTCGAGCGGAGTCGTGGAGAATCATCCTCACGATGTTACCATTACACGAGAAGCTCCTAATTATTCAAGATTTGATTAATTATTATTTAATAACTTAAAATAATATGCGTATGAAGAAGTTAATGGTTTTATTTTTTGCAATATGCTTTGCATTTACAGTGTTTGCTCAGGAAAGAATTCTATTAGAGATTGATGATGAAAAAATTACTGCTGATGAGTTTTTGCATATTTACACTAAGAATAACACTGATGCAAATGCATTGAATTATGATGCGATGAATGAATATATGGATCTTTTTGTTAATTTTAGACTCAAAGTTCATGAAGCTCAGATGCTTGGTTTGGATACTTTAGCTTCATTTATTCAGGAATTATCAGGCTATAGGTCACAACTTGCTCAACCTTATCTTACCGATAAAAAAGTTGAGGAAGACCTTGTGCTAGAAGCATATGAGAGAATGAAATATGATGTAAATGTCTCTCACATTCTCATAAAATTGGAAGAAAATGCTAGTCCTGAAGATACATTAAAAGCATGGAATAAAATTAATGAGGTTTATAAGAATTTGCAAAAAGGAGGTGATTTTGTTAAACTCGCTAAAGAATACTCACAGGACGAATCTGTTGTGATGAATGACGGAAATCTTGGATGGAGAACTGTTTTTGGATTGGTATATGAATTCGAAACAGAGATGTACAGTATTCCAATTGGACAATATTCTAAACCATTTAGAACAAGATTCGGATATCATATACTTAAAGTTAATGATAAAAGAGAGTCAAAAGGAAAATATAAAGTTGCTCATATAATGAAATTAGTTCCTAAAGACGCAGGCAGCAATCTGGACATAACCGCCAAAGAAACTATGGAAGAATTACATGGAAGATTGTTGGCAGGTGAAGATTTTGCTACATTAGCAGAAGAATATAGTGAGGATCGCAGATCGGCAGAAAACGGCGGTCAGATTGGTTGGGTGACTGTTGGGGGTAAAATGATAAAAGAATTTGAAGACGCTGTCTTTGCTCTTGATAATCCTGGAGATATTTCGCCGATATTAAAGACAGGCTATGGCTATCATATTATTAAACTACTAGAAATAGAACCAATTAAACCATTTGACGAACTAAAGTCAGAAATAAAATCTAAAATTTCTAATACTGCCAGAACTTCAAAAAGCCGAGAATCAGTTATTCAAACTCTTATTAAAGAGTATGATGTGAAGACCTACGAAAAAAATGCTGCAGACTTTTATAAAATTGTTACAGATTCAATTTTTGCAGGTTCTTGGGCTATTGATGAAAATATAGATTTGTCAAAACCTATGCTTAGCTTTAAAGATAGATTATACACTCAAAAAGATTTTGCCGATTATCTTATGAAATTTAATCGTAAGCAAACTCCACAAAATGTTATGATTTTTGTTGATAATTCATATAAGAGCTTTATCAATAAAATGATAATAATGTACGAAGAAGAAATTTTGGAAGAAAAATATCCGGCTTTTAAATATCTTATTAAAGAATATCATGATGGAATTTTATTGTTCGAGTTAACAGATAAAACTGTTTGGTCAAAAGCTATAACTGATACAATTGGATTAAATAAGTTCTATGATGAAAATAAAAATAATTATTTATGGTCATTTAGATACGATGTTAAGACATATAAGTGTAAGGACGCGAAGGTATGTAGTGCTGTAAATAAAAGTTTTATTAAAAATTTACCAGAGGAAAAAGTTTTTGCTAAAATAAACAAGAAAGATTCAGTGGCTGTCATTATGGAACAGAGCGAACTATGCGAAAAAGGAGTAAAGCCAATGGTTGATAAACTTATTAAAGACAACAATATTCCTGAGACAGAGGGTTATAAAAAAGTAATAATAAACACTGATAAAAATACTGTTACAGTAATAAATGTACGTGGACCCGAGGTGAAATCATTGAATGAAGCCAAAGGTATAATTACAGCAGATTATCAGAATTTCCTCGAAAAAGAATGGCTGAAAGAATTGCATTCAAAATATAAAGTTGTCGTTCACGATGATGTTCTTAAAAGTATTTCAAAAAAATAGTTAAAATATGAATAAATATTTTGCTAGTATTTTGATAAAAGTGTTTATTGCTTTTATATCAATTATATTTTTCTTCTCATGTGGACCGAAAAAAGTAGTTGAAATTGAGAAAGATGTATTGGTAAGTTTAAATGGGGAAACACTTTATCTGCAAGATGTCATTAAGTTAATTCCTCGAAATTGTATCTCTGAAGATAGTGCAGCTTTTGTGAATGATTATATTTATAGTTGGGTGTCAGAAAGGTTGATGTATGCTGATGCTAAAAATAAACTTACGGATACTGCAATAATTGTAAAAAAATTAAATGATTATAGAAGACAGTTGTATATTCATTATTATAAAGAAAATCTTATTTATCCAATTGTAGATATTGAAGTAAGTCTTGATGAAATAACAGACTACTACAATAAACACCTTAGTGATTACGTTTTGGAAACATCTTATGTGAAAGCTCATTATCTTACTATGGATGCAAAGGTTATACAACATTCTGACGAATGGGAAAAAATTCATAATAACGGACTTGAGGATGAGAAATTTCTTAAGGATTATTGTATTGGAACAGGAAGAAAAGTGTATTTTATCAAAGAGTGGACAGAAATAAGGAATTTTTTAGACATAATAAACTACACCGATGAATTCTCCGAATATGACCTAGAAAATAAGAATGATTTGATTTATATTAATGGAGATTTAAGATACATTGTTAAAATTGATGAATATCGAAAAAAAGGGGATTATATGCCACTTGAATTAATTGCACCACAGATAACTCAGATTTTAATTAATAATAGAAAAGAAGAAAAATTAGTTCAAGTTAAAAACGAATTAATTGAAAATGCTAAAAAAGAAGGCAAACTAATAATAAAATAATTGTGAAAAAAACTTTAATATTTATAACACTGACCTTAAGCTCTTTTATATTGCTATCACAGGAAGTGATTGATCAGGTTGTTGCTGTTGTCGGAAATGAGGTTATTCTAAAATCAGATGTCGAGAATCAATATATACAGTTACTTTCTCAAGGTTATTATTCTGAGGAGACTGATTTGAAGTGTGATGTTCTTGAAGAGTTAATGTTTCAAAAACTTTTGTACTTACAGGCACTCGAAGATAGTATTGTTGTTACAGAAAAAGAGGTCGAAACTGAGTTAGACAGAAGAATAAACGTGTATATCAATCAGCTTGGTTCTGAAAAGAAACTTGAAGATTATTATGGGAAATCTATAAAAGAGATTAAAAATGATTTTAGAGGAATAATAAAAGAACAAATACTAACTCAGCGTGTACAAACAAATCTGACGCAAGATGTTAAAGTTACCCCATCTGAGATAAAGGCATATTATGAATCTATTCCTGTTGATAGCTTGCCAATGGTGGAGGCATATTACGAATTGTCCGAAATAGTTATATCTCCTGAGATTGGAGAGCTGGAGAAAAATGCTGCAATTGAGAAGCTTAATGGTATTCGTGATAGAATATTGAATGGAGAAAGTTTTGCTACTTTGGCAATTTTATATTCAGAAGATCCAGGATCTGTAAATAAGGGTGGTGAACTTGGATTTGTAAGCAGAAATGATCTTGTTCCAGAATTCGCCTCTGTTGCATTTAATCTTACTTCTCCAGAAGAAGTATCCCGCGTTGTTGAAACAGAATACGGATTTCATATAATTCAGCTTATTGAGAAGAAAGGTAATATGATGAATTTTAGGCATATACTTATTAATCCTGTTGTTAGTATTGAACAAATTCAAATAGCTGAGAAACGTGCTGAGGAAGTGTATAATCTTATAACTAGCGATTCAATAGATTTTAATAATGCGGTAACGAGCTATAGTGATTCAGATACAAAGTTTAATAATGGCAAAGTAATGAATCCATATTATGGTAATACCAAATTAAGTGATGACTTTGTTGATCCATATACCCGTAAGGCAATTTCTGGTCTTAAACCAGGTGAGATTTCTAAGCCTTTTTTAGCAAGTAACAACAAAGGCAGAAAAGAAATGAAGATTATTCGCCTTGATACCAAGGTTGACAATCATGTAGCTAATTTAAAAGACGATTATCAGGAATTGCAACAGTATGCATTACAAGTTGAAAGTCAGAAAGTAATAGAAAAATGGATAAATAATAAACTTAAAAGTACTTATGTAAGAATAGATCAATCATATTCAAATTGTAACTTTAAATTTGGTGACTGGTACAAAACAGAAGATGCTAAATAGGATATATTAAATCGCAGCTAAACAAAAACATATAAATATGAAAAAAGCTATTATAATGACTGAAGTCGGTGATATGACTGTTGAGTTTTATCACGATGATGCTCCAAAAACGGTTGAAAATTTTATTAAATTAGCAGAATCGGGGTTCTATAATGATCTTAGATTTCATCGCGTAATTCCAGATTTTGTTGTTCAGGGAGGTTGTCCTTACTCTAAAGAAATTGGCAATTCACGAGTAGGTACTGGAGGTCCTGGCTATACTATTAAGTGTGAATTAAATGGTAATAACCAATATCATGATAGAGGCGTTTTGTCAATGGCTCATGCAGGAAGAGATACAGGAGGCTCACAGTTCTTTATCTGTCATAGTCGTAATAATACTGCTCATTTGGATAGAAATCATACTTGTTTTGGAAAAGTTGTTGAAGGAGTAGAAGTTATAGATAAAATAAAAAGTGGTTGTCTGATAGAAGAAATAAGAATTGTTGAATAAACAAAATCTTATTTATCTTCAACTCTATGCCAAGTCTGTGTCCTGTAAAAAGGTCCAAGATATCCTCTAACATTAAGCGTTTTACCGTCTTCAGAAAGCCACATCCTACAATCATAAACTTTTCCGTTATTTGGATCTAATATTCCTTTCTTAAGATACCAGTCATTAGTTCTTTTTGTTAAACCATTAAGAATCTGCATTCCAATAATGGGTTTGTTATGAAGATTCCCTTCGCATGCTGTACATAATGGATTCTCCTCTGTTTTATCAAGAATTTCAATTACTTTGCCGTATAGCTTTCCATTTTTAATATACAACTCAACATATGATTTAGGCTTATTAGTCTCATCATCAATAGTTTTCCAGATGCCTACTTCTTTTTGGGCCTTGAGTGATAAACCTGCAAAAATTATTGCACAAATCAATAAAATCTTAATACTGTTTTTCATAGCTTTTAGTTTATTTTTCGCTTCAAAAATACAAAAATTAATCCAAAATGAAATTCAATTTAATTAACAAAATTGATTAGTATAAGATTTTGTAAATTTGTAATGTTAAATTATCGTTATGAAGAGTAGAATAAAAATTGTTATAGGAGATATTACTAAATTGTCAGTTGATGTAATTGTTAATGCTGCAAATAGAACTTTATTAGGCGGAGGAGGTGTGGATGGTGCAATTCATAAAGCTGCCGGACCAGAATTATTGACTGAATGCCAGTTGTTGAACGGATGCAATACTGGCGAAGCTAAAATCACCAAAGCTTATAATCTTCCTGCTAAATATGTTATTCATACTGTTGGACCTGTATGGTCTGGAGGAAATAAGAATGAATCTGAATTACTTGCAAATTGTTACCGAAATTCGTTAATGATTGCATCTCAGAAACGATTCCTAGATATCGCTTTTCCTGCTATTAGTACCGGTGTTTACAGATATCCATTGACAGATGCAACAAGAATTGCAATAAATGAAACCTTGTTGTTCTTGAATTACAATCATTATCCTGCAACTGTAATTTTTGTTTGTTTTAACGAGAAAACTGAATCTGTTTATAAAGAAACTTTGGATGAAATTATTGATAATATTTAAGAGGTATTTGCGTTTTATATTAAAAGTAAATATGAAATCTAGCTTTTGTTTAATCTTTTTTACAATCTCTTTATCACTAATGTCTCAAATGACTGAAAGAGAACAACAGGTTTTGGAGGAAATTAATCTTTGTCGTACGAATCCACAATTGTATATTCAATATATTGATGAATATTTGATTTATAATGACTCTGATGCAGGTGAAAAAGCTACAGCAAGAGAATTAAAGAAAATACTTAAAAAAATGAAAGCTGTGGAGCCTTTGGTATTTTCTCCAGAATTGTACGAAGCATGCAAAATTCATGGAGATTATATTGTTAAAACAAAAAAGTTAGTCCATTCAGATTGTGTTTGTGCTGAAAATATACAATGTGGTCATGAAAATATTAGATATGCTGTTATTGATTTACTAATAGACCATGGAATTAGCAGCCGAGGACATAGAAATAATATTTTAAATCCTGAATTCAAATATTTTGCTGTATATGAGATACCCCAGAAAGTGAAAAAAATGGAATATATCTTTATTCAACAATTTGATAGAAAAAATAGCGAATAATATTTGTTTATTCATATTCGATTTATAATGCTGCATGATAAATTTGATTTCTATTATAAAATTTATTAACTTGCATTTAAATTTTAATTCTTATAAAAATGAAAATATTCTTATTGACAATTTTAATATTTGTTTTCACATCAACTGCTTCTTTTCTTTTTTCGCAAACAAGCACGAGGTATGATGATACTAGAGATGGAAATGATTACAAAACAGTTGCTATAGGAGGGAAAATATGGTTTAGTCAAAATCTTAATTACTCTTCAACTTCAGGTAGCTGGTGCTACGAAGGCTCATCAAAAGAATGTGACAAAAATGGAAGACTTTATTGTTTCGAAGGTGCAAAAACGGCTTGTCCTTCGGGCTGGAGATTACCAAGTATGGAAGATTTTGAAAGTTTGATTGAATTTTCAGGTGGTTTAAAGAATTCTGGAACTTTTAATGTGTTGAACAGTAGTGGAAGTACAGGTTTTAATGTGCAGTACGCGGGTTATAGAAATGATCTGGGTTTATTTGTAGGTAAAGGTAATGAATCTGGTTATTGGTTGAATGTACCTGTTAAAAAGAAAAAGGTGACTGTAGCTTATTTTAGTAAATCAGAAGGAACTATAAAATTTGTTAAAATTAAGCCATCTGAAAGAGCATTTTCAGTTCGCTGCGTGAAATAATTTAGAAAAGACATTAAGCATTGTATACGAGAATGAATTGCATTATCTGTTAATGTTTTCATAAAACTATTCTATTGAATCATTTTTCTTCTAACTAGTTATTAAAAAAAACTAGTTTTGCATTTTTATTTGAGAAATGAGGATTTTTAGAACATATTTTGCTGGTTCACATAAACTTGGTGGCATAAATGAGCTTCTGTTATTGGCTCTACCTATGGTTATTTCAACTGCGGCAGATGGTGTTATGACATTTACCGACAGACTTTTTTTGGCTCGTGTAGGTTCGGAGCAAATGAATGCTGTTATGGGAGGTGGAGTTGGTTTTCAGGTTCTGACTTTCTTCTTTATTGGTTTGCTCGGCTATTCAACAGCATTAGTTGCTCAATATTATGGAGCTGGAGAAAAGCATAATTCATCGAAAACAACATTTCAAGCAATAATTATCAGCCTTATTGCTTGGCCGATAATTTTATTGTTAAAGCCATTGGTTGTAGAGTATTTTGTGTATTTAAAAATACCTCAAATTCAGTTAAAATATCAGATTGAATATTTCAATATAATGGTGTGGGGAGGTATTTTCACTATTTTGCGACATAGTCTCAGTTGTTTTTTCTCGGGAATTGGTAAAACGAAAATTGTAATGAGAGCAACAATTGTTGCATTGATATTAAACGTAATTCTCGATTATATACTGATTTTTGGCAAATTTGGGCTTGAACCAATGGGAATAAAAGGGGCTGCAATTGCAAGTATTTCAGGTTCTGCAGCTGCAGTAATTATGCTTGTTTATGCATATTTAAGTAAAACCAATAATAAAGAATTTTTTGTCGCCAAGTCATTCAGATTTAATTTTCTGATAATGAAAAAACTGTTTCGTTTTGGATATCCTGCAGGTTTGGAACTATTTCTTAATTTCTTTGCTTTTTCTACGATGATATCCTTGTTTCATGCTCAGGGAAATGTTGCAGCAACGGCATCAACAATAATGTTCAATTGGGATTTAGTTTCGTTTATTCCATTACTGGGAGTTGAAATTGCGGTAACTAGTCTTGTAGGAAGATATATGGGAGCAGGGCGACCTCAAGTTGCACACAGAGCAGCTATCAGTGGTATAAAAATTGGCGTTTTCTATTCAGTTGTGATACTTGTATTATTTGTCACTATTCCAGAAATTCTGGTAAGAATATTTGAACCGATAAATACTTCACAAATGTTTGAATCTGCTGTTCCAGTGGCTTCAAATATGATAAGAATTGCCTCAATTTATGTTTTGGCTGAAGCTGTGCTGGTTGCTCTAATAGGCGCATTAAGAGGTGCTGGAGATACATTCTTTACAATGGTTGCTTCAGTTGTCGCTCACTGGTTGTTAGTGCCTATAGTATTTATCTCTTTTAAATATTTCCATTTATCAATCGAATGGAGTTGGTTTATGCTTGTTATTACTTTTATGTTGTTCAGTTTTGTATTGTTTTTAAGATTTAAAAGCGGTAAGTGGAAAAAGATTAAGGTGATAGGGTAATTTGCATGTTTTGGTTTTGTATCTTTACATCATAATTTTAAATTATTAAGCTATGCCCAGATTTATCATTTTTATTGTTAATATTCTGATAATAATATTTATCGTTTCGTGTAATAACCCAAAAGACAAATCTAAATCCATAAGTGAGTCTGAAAAGACTGAAACACAAGAAAATACTGATAACGAAAACCTTGATCTTGATGATAAAGCTATGACCATGGAAGAAAAGATTATAGATAAAGTTTATAAACTTCCCGAAATTAAAGAAAGGGCTGAATATATCGAAAAAGAGACAGATGGAGAAAGATATCTGCAAATATGGATAGCAGCAAGACCTAAAGATACAGGCGGTTATTATATCGTTAAAGCTGGAGAGGATAATGGCTTTAGCATGGTCACTCATTTTGATTTTTATGTTTATCCTGAAACAATGGAAATTAAGTATTATGATGTTATAACTGATTCTGAGCTAAGTTTGGCTGAGTGGAGAAAAGAGAAGTAGTTAGAGAACAAAACATGATTGAAGCCATTTATTTTTATTGCTAACAGTTAAATTGTTGATTAGTCCTACATTTTTTAGTTTTTATGTAATATATAAACGAGATAGAAATAATTTTTAATAAAATTTTGAAATTTAAATAATATTGACTATATTTGTGAACTGATAGTGAGAAAATATACAACTATTGGTTCACATAATATGAATGGACGTTTAATATATAAGCTACTCGAAAGTGAACAAACAGTTTTCTCTATTAATGAAATTGCAATTATTGGAGAAGAAACAGACGCGGTAAATCTAAAGAATAAGATAAATTATTACACCAAATCAGGCTTATTACTTAATATTAGAAAAGGATTTTACGCAAAGCGAAATTACAATATTGAAGAGTTTGCATGTAAATTGTATGCTCCTACATATATTTCCTTGGAGTATGTTTTGCAAAAAGAGGGTGTGATTTTTCAGTATAGCAGTGAAATAACATCTGTAAGTAACTTGAGTAGAGTAATTACAGTTGATAAGTATAATATAAAGTATCGAAAAATTAAAAATTCGGTATTATTGAATCCATTAGGAATTAGGCGTTTGGGAAATGGAATTAATATTGCTACTGCAGAGAGAGCTTTGTTGGATAGCTTATATCTAAACAAATCCGGATATTTTGATAACACCGCGAAACTTGATTTTGATTTAATAAAGAAAATGCTTGAAATTTACCAATCAAAAGCCTTTTTGCAACTATACAATAAAACGATAAAACATGTTTGATACTAATAAACATAAGTATTATTTAGTTCGAATATTAAAGGATGTATATTCAGACAGATTGCTGAGTTCTACTCTTGGTTTTAAGGGCGGAACAGCACAAATGCTATTTTATAATCTTCCACGCTTTTCTGTAGATTTGGATTTTAATCTGATTGATGCTGAAAAAAGTGGAGAGGTTTTTAAAAAAGTACGTGAAATATTATTGAAATACGGTAAAATAAAGGATGAAGCCTCTAAGTATTATGGCTTATTGCTTGTACTTAACTATGGTGAAGAAGAACGTAATCTTAAAGTTGAAATCTCGAACCGTGAATACCCTGATAGATATCAAATTCAGAACTATTTGGGAATTCCAATTAGAGTGATGGTTCCAGAGGATATGTTTGCTCATAAGTTGTGTGCCTTAACAGACCGCAAATCTATTGCAAATAGAGATATCTTTGATATTTATTATTTCTTAAACCAAAGTATTTCAATTAACAAAGAAATTGTAGTTCTCAGAACCAAAATGGAGTTTGAAATATATCTCGACTACTGTATTGAAACAATAAAATCAATTAAAAAAGGCAGTCTTTTGAACGGTTTGGGAGAATTAGTTGATAAAGAAACAAAGACCTTTGTCAAAAATAAATTGCAGAATGAAACTATAAGTTTGCTTGAGATTTATAAGACATTCCCGTACTAATGTTTTTTAAAAATTTTGCGATAAATTTCATAAATTTTTATAATTTAATTGATTCTTTTAGTATATTTACAAATCGAATCATTTTAATATCATATATTATGAAAACGTTGTTTGCGATACTGAGTATTTTTATTTATAGTCTTGCTCTGAGTCAGAATGAGCAATCATTTGATAAAATTAGTTTAGAAAATTCATCGTTGATTTATAATAATCATAAATCAAAGCTTAAGTCCGGAATAAAAATTAATACTTATTTCCTCGATAGTATTATAACAGGTAAATATGACTATTTTGAGAATCTTGAATATAAAACTAAGCATATATATCAACATAATGAATTTGGATATAGCAATGAAAATGTTAGTCAGAAATGGGACGAAGATTTGGGATGGGTAAATGAAAATCAAATAATCTATGAATTTTTTAATGATAGTTTGGTCGTTGTAGCAAATATATGGGATGGGGCTTTAAGTTTGTGGAATCCGATGTGGAGAGATGTTTCTGTGTACAATACTAATGGGCTAGTAACGGAAAATCGTGAGTATTATCATCCATCAGAAATAAACGATTGGAAATTGCAGCATTTGACTCTTAAAAGTTACAATGACAGTTCATTATTAACAGAAGAAACGGATTTATATCTTTATAGTGTCAGTGAAGATTTTTTGAGACTTAATCGAAAAGATACATATATTTATGATGAATTCAACAGGTTGGAAAATCTAATAGTATATTTATATAATTATGAACAATCAATTTGGGAAAATTTAAATAAAACTACAAATTTTTGGGATGAAAATGATGATCTTATTTGTACTGAATCTATTTATTGGGATTCAACAGAAAATGATTGGACATATCCAATATTACGCACAGAATTTGTTTATGATAATCAACATAGAAAAACCTCTGAAATTGAATACTTTATATTTACTGAGGAATCTCCTTGGGATATGACAAACAAAAATACTTGGACTTATGATGAATTTACAAATTCTTATTCAAAAATTGAATATAATGTAGAAGAAGATAACGATATCCCTACGAATAGAAATGATAAAAACTACAATATTGATGGGAAATTTTTGGATGGGTATTATTATATTTATGAAAATGACAATTGGAATCCTTTAATTAAAGATGAAAATGTATATGACGCATCTAATAATGTAGAGTGTTATAATTATTATAATTGGAATTGGGGTGATATGAACTGGAAACGGGTTTTTTACAATGATAGAGTTTATCAAACTGATATAGGACATGAAAGTTTATTATACCCAGATTATTCCTTATATCAAATCTTATATACAGGAATGATTTTTTCAGATATCAAGTATAACCTCGTTGAGTCTGTTTTTAAACTAGATGAACTAGTTTTATTTTATTGGTCAGATATCGAAGAACCTTCACATATAAATACGATAACTTCATACTTCAATATCTTTCCAAACCCTTGCACGGATTACATTACAATTTCTGGCGATTTTAACACTGAATTAATAAGCATGTTAATTTTTGATATAACGGGCAAATGTGTAATTTCAACTCAAGTTGGGCAAGGTGAGAAAATAGACTTATCAGGAATTGCCGGCGGTATCTATACCTATGAAATTCAGGATGGGGAAAATATTATATCTGGTAAAATTGTAAAATATTAGTTTTCTTTTAAATAATATTGTTCGATAATGAAAAAAATACTTATTTGCTTTTCTATATTATTCCTTACTAATATTCTGACCGCTCAAACTTTTATTGCAACATCAAATCATCCAGATGCTACTGCGAATCATAATCAGAGAAAAATCGTAAGAGATGCATCTGATAATATTTACATTGTTTATCAGGATATTGTTGATGAAGATACTGTAATTAAAGGAGTTTATCTCAATCGTGAAACTGAAGAATGGAGCGAGCCGTTTGTGATTTCGATAGGTAAAAATCCAACTTTGGCGATAAGTGAAGATTGTAAGTATTTTTTGATATATGAAAGCTCGGAACTGATTAGTTCTATTTCGTTGAGAAGTTCAACAGATTTTATTAATTGGTCAGAAGAAATTGTATTAAGTGATACTGATTTGGATAGTAAATTGCCAGTTGCTGATGTCGATTATTCGGGTAGTTTAAACATCTTCTGGATAGAAGGTTCGGGAGCTAATACTTCAGTGAAATATCTTAGATATGAGGATAATACAATACAACAAAATCAAACTGTATTGACCCAAACGGGTATTAATGACATAGCTATAGCTAACCATTTAAGATATATAAACCAAACTATACTGTGGGCAGTTTCATTTGATGCTGACTCCTTGTATTTTATGAAAACTCATGATTACTTCAATAATAACGAAATTATTTACAAAACCATAGGGACTTATCCATGTGTTACATATAATTATATTACAACCTTGAATTATGATGAAACAAGTGATTATAGGTTTATTTTTATTGGTGAAGATCAAATGATTTACGAAGTTTGGGGGATTGGTCCAACAATTAGACCTGATGATATTTATATAAATTGTATTGAAGAATTGACAGCAGAATATTTATGTGTGGATGATGTTTTGTTACCTTTAGGATACAGTTTTTTATTTCTTAATAATGAAGGCTTATTTCATGCATTCAGGGTAGATCAAGGTTTGACTTTTTTTATGGACAATATTCAAAATGGTTTAGCATACAACCCGTCAATAGCATATAAACAATACAGGTTCGAGGTCGTAGATTTTATTTGGACAGAAAAGGAAGGTGAAATATACAATATTTATTACACCAGAGATGATAAATATATTGATATTTATGATGATGTGAATGAATATTCAAATAGTAAATTGAAGATTACTGCATCTCCAAATCCATTTAGCGATAAGGTTCTAATAGATTTAACCGGAATTATAACAGAAGAAAAAACAAGAATCAGAATCTATACAATAAAAGGGGAATTAATTCTGGATGAAATTGCTGAAGGAAGATATTTTACATGGTCTGTTAAGGATTCAAATACAAATATCAAATCTGGACAATATGTTATACTTGTCGAAAATGGTGGCATAAGAGTAGCTGGGAAGTTGATTAAACAGTGATTTGTTAAGATAAGCTGAGGTTTTGGCGGAGATTTTGCCTTTTTTGCAAAATCTGTGACAAAACCGTAATTTAAATTTTGCTAAAATCTTTTCATTTATTTTTCTTATTTTTGTTTATGAAAACTATTTCTTATGAATGATATTTTTATTCACGTTGCTGAACTTATAAAGCAGAACAAATCAGCAGCATTATGCACAGTTGTAGAAACCGACGGTTCGTCTCCGGGCAAAATAAATTCTAAAATGATTGTACTTCCTGATCGTAATATTATTGGAACAATAGGTGGTGGAAGTGTCGAAAAAGAAGCAATTGATTTGGCTTTGAATGTTATAAAAACAGGCAAATCGCAACTGATGAAATACAATCTTAAAAAAGATTTAAGTATGGAATGCGGTGGTTCTGTGCAAATTTTTATTGAATGTCTCACTATAAAACCACAACTTTATGTTTTTGGTGCCGGTCATGTTGGTAAAGCATTTGTGTCAATGGCGCTAAATCTCGGTTTCAGAGTTAAGATGATTGACGAAAGAAAAGGGATTTTTGATTCTTACACTCAAAATCCTGAATTGCAGTTTTTTAATGAACACTTCACCGATTTTATTGCTCGCGAAAATTTTGATGAAAATTCTTATGTTGTAATAATGACTCATCAGCATATTAATGATTATGATGTCCTAAAGTTAGTTTGTAATAAACCTCACGCATATCTTG
>JAQVEY010000270.1 GCA_028697515.1 Bacteroidales bacterium
TAAATTCTTGAGAGCCTGAACTCCTTTTGGGTCAACATCCCATTTTCCGGATTTAAAAAGAAGTTGTTCATCAAGTGAAACATATACTTTTCCGTCTTTCATTGTTACAGTTAATCCATTACCTTCAAAACCAACCAAAGCATCGGAAACTTTTTTACGAAGTGCATTCATAACAGAATCCTGAGCATCGAGTTTTGCCTGAAGCTCTTGAACTTTTGCATTCTTTTCTGCTAATTCTTTTTCCTTTAACTCATTTTGAATTCTCATAGCTTCAACATTAGCACGTTCTTGGTTCAATCTAGCCTCTAATGCTCTCAATTCGTCTTCTTTAATCTGAAGCTCTTCGCGTGTTTGCTGCAACATTGCCAAAGCTTTTTGAGCATCAGCATCTGCGCCCTGTCTCAGTTTTTCCTGATTTTCAAGCAACTTGGCGTAGAGATCATTAATTTTGTCATATTGAACTGTCAATGTTCTATATGCGTTACCTTTTATTGCAGTATCAAGAACAAGAGCATTAAGGTCTGATTTGAATTTGTCCAATTGCGATTTATATTCATTATTCTGTGTAGTTAATGTTTCATTATCCTTTTTCAATTGATTTCTTTCAGTTTCGCATTGCTCTTTTTTGGCTTTTACATCATCAAACTGACGTGCTGGAACACATGCAAAAATTAATGCTGAAATACTAAAGGCTATAACCACATTTATTGCTGTTTTTTTTCTCATGGCATTTATATTTATAATTATCCACAAATGTAATTAAGTAATTAGTATTAATGTTATTGAATTAATTTTTTTATTTACAACAACATGTTAATTTTTTTCTGTGATTAAACGATAAAAATTGTAATTTTGCTAAATAATTATGACAGATAGTTCAAAATATAAATTTCTAAATAATATTAATTCTCCTGCAGACTTAAAGAAAATTGATTTGCGTGATTTGGTTATTGTCTGCGAAGAATTAAGATCGTTTATTATAGAGGCTGCATCCAAGAATCCAGGGCATTTTGGTGCAAGTCTTGGAGTTGTTGAGCTTACTGTTGCTTTACATTACTCTCTAAATACTCCAATTGATAAAATTATATGGGATGTAGGTCATCAGGCATACGGGCATAAAATTTTGACTGGAAGAAGAGATTTGTTTTATACTAACAGAAAATACAAAGGCATCAGCGGTTTTCCAAATCCTGCTGAAAGTGAATATGACAGCTTTATAGCCGGACATTCTTCGACTAGTATATCAGCTGCACAAGGAATAAGTATTGCTGCAAAATTAAATAATAAAAAAATAAATACTGTAGCAGTTATAGGTGACGGTTCATTAACTGCGGGAATGGCATTTGAAGGGCTTAACAATATGTCTGCTTTTAATAATGATGTTTTGATAATTCTTAACGATAATAAAATTGCTATTGACGAAAACTCTGGTGCGTTAAAAGAATATCTAACCGACATAGCTACTTCAAAAACTTATAATAGAGTTAAAGAAGATGTCTGGCATTTTTTAGGCCGTTTAAATCGTTTAGGAGCTGACGTACAAGGATTTACACAGCGTATTGACAATGCAATCAAGTCAATAGTTATGAGAAATAGCAATTTGTTTGAATCTCTAAATATCCGTTATTTTGGACCAGTTGACGGACATGATGTTGTGCTTTTGACAAAACTTATTGATGACATAAAAGATATTCCGGGTCCGAAACTGCTACATATCATAACAACAAAAGGTAAAGGTTTTAAACAAGCCGAACAAAATCAGACCTTATGGCATGCTGCACCAGGAAAATTCGACATACACACCGGAAAATTATTGCAGGACAATGTAGATATAAACGAAGCCCAAAAATTTCAGGATATTTTTGGAGATGCCATAGTTAAATTAGCAAGCGAAAATAAAAAAATCGCGGCAATTACTCCGGCAATGCTTAGCGGATGTTCATTGATTAATATGGCTAAAGAATTTCCTGACCGCTGTTTCGATGTGGGAATTGCTGAACAGCATGCAGTTACTTTTGCTGCAGGATTGGCAAGAAATGGTATGATTCCATTTTGCAATCTATATTCATCTTTTTCTCAAAGAGCTTACGACCAGATTATTCATGATGTTGCTTTGCAGAATTTACATGTTGTTTTATGTCTTGACCGTGCTGGCTTAGTGGGACCCGACGGAGCAACACATCACGGAGCATTTGATATTTCATTCTTAAGATGTATTCCAAATATGGTTATTTCGGCACCTATTGATGAATTTCAATTGCGTAATCTAATGTTTACTGCCCAACTCGAAAAAAATGCTTTTCCATTTGTAATAAGATATCCAAGAGGGAAATCAACAAAACCAAAATCAGAAATACAATTTGAAGAAATAGAAATCGGCAAAGGCAGATGTCTTGTTAAGGGAGAAAATCTAGCTATTGTTACAATTGGAACACCAGGACAAACTGCTTTAAAAATTGCTGCTGAACTTGATAAAGAAAATATAAAAATTTCAGTTTATGATATGATTTTTGCAAAACCGCTTGATGAAGTTTTATTACACGAAATTTTCTCAAAGCATAAATACATAATTTCTATTGAGGATAACAGTTTAGCAGGGGGATTCGGGACGTCTTTGCTGGAGTTTATCAACGACAACGATTATCAAGTTAAAATTAAAAGATTTGGCATTCCCGATAGGTTTATTACTCATGGAACTCAGGAGCAATTACACGAAGAATGTGGCTATAATTTCAACAATATATTATTAGATGTGAAAAAAATTTGTCATAAGTTGATTAATTGTTGATAATAATTCATATTTTTAACGCGTTAAAAAACCAAAGCAAAGCATGAAGAAGTACTATCTATTGCTTATCGGAATAATCTTCACACTAGTCAGTCTAGGCCAAGAAATAGCGCCTGACAGGACTTTTGTGAATTATTTCTATGATTCCGAAGCATATATGTACGAACAAAATTATGAGGAAGCATTGAATTTATTATTAAAACTTGAAGAACTTGATCCTGACAATCCTAATATTTGGTATAAGATTGGTTTCTGTTACTTAAATACAAGATTATATAAAAGCAAAGCTCAGACTTACCTTGAAAGGGCTGTCGAATATGCTAATCCTAATTACAATGCTAACAGTCACAGAGAAAGAAGTACACCACTTGAGTCATATTTATATTTAGGAATTGCTTACAGGATGAATTATAATTTTGATTTTAGCCTCGAAACATTTGCTGAATTAAGAAAAAAGCTAAATCCATCAAATTCACTTGATAAAAAGCTTTTAGATATTATAAGCCGAGAAGAATATATAACAAATAATGCTATTTATTATTATAATAATCCTGTTGAAGCTCATTTGAGAAATCTAGGAGCTCAGATTAATTCACCCTATGCTGACCACTCTCCAATTGTAGATCTTAACGAGAGCACTCTTATTTTCACATCAAAGCGACCACGTCCTGGTCAAACAGCAGAAAATCAAGACGAAGATGTGTTTGTTGCAAAAAGTAATAATTACAAGTGGACTGAACCTGAGCGTCTAGGTCCACCTGTTAATACCGAAGAAAATAATGAGGCTGCAATCGGCATTTCTATTGATGGCACACAAATGTTTTTCTTCCAATCTGGATTAAATAATACCGGAAATGTTTACACCACAAATTCAGAAGATATTTACAACTGGTCTAAACCAAAATTACTTAGCCAAGACGTAAACACAAAATACAGAGAAACCCACGCAACAATAACTCCTGATGGGAATGCCATATTTTTTACAAGTAACAGAAAAGGAGGTTATGGGGGCTCTGATATTTATGTGATGAGAAAACTACCCGACGGCAAATGGAGCAGACCACAAATCTTACCCGAAAATGTAAATAGTCCTTGGGACGAAGAATCTCCTTTTGTGCATCCAGACGGAGTAACTCTGTTTTTCAGTTCAAAAGGACATTCAACAATGGGAGGATATGATGTTTTCTATTCAATTATGGGAAAAGACGGTTCTTTTACCGAACCTGTCAATTTGGGATACCCGATCAATACTCCTGATGATGACGTTTCTTATGTAATGAACATGGACGGTCGAAGAGGTTATATAGCCACAGTCCAGGATGATGGTTTTGGAGATCTTGATTTGTACGAAATACTTCAAATGGGTATTTATGATAATAATCTTATCGTTTATGACGGAATCGTTTCTGACATAAATAATAATATTCCTGATGGACTAATAATTGCGGTAAGAGATGTTAAAACAGAAGAATTTGTTGGTATATACAGGCCAAATAAAAAAGATGGGAGATATTTGATTGTTTTACTTCCTGATAA
>JAQVEY010000271.1 GCA_028697515.1 Bacteroidales bacterium
AAACAAAAGGAAAAACAATACTGCTATTCTCTTATAGGCCAATCCGAAATAATTTATATACCAGTAATTACGCAGCATTACCGAAATAACCATTATCATATTTTGTGCAATCCAGATTATTACCAATCGTTTAAGCCATTTGTTCTTAGAAAAAAAGTTCAAATTTCCTTTAAAGAAAAACAGAGCAATACCTGCAGATAAGAAAATAGAAAATACTAAAAGCCAGGTGCCTTCATGTACAAATTCTTTCAAAAAACTACCATCCCATTTAAAACCAAACCACAAATAAATAAAATCCAGAATATTAAAGTACAAAATCAAAACATTTAGCGAAATCAATAATATTACACCCGATAAATACTGCATCTTTAATCCGTTAACTTTAAAAGGATAAAAATGTCTGGTCTTTTTTCGTATTAATAAATCATTAGAGTTTTTATCCAATTTCAATAACCCGACCGAAGGAGTTTTCATAAAAAGTGCATTACCAACCACTAATCCAAATATTATCATCACCACAAACAGAAAATCAATACTTCTTATAAAATCACCAATAGCTTTGAATACATCTTCAAACTGTTTATAAAACACAGAACTCGCCGAAGCGTAAATTATTAAAAACAAAATAACTATCGCGACAGGTATGATAATAAAATACAAAACCTTGCTCATGCTCATGCTATTCTGTTTTGCAGGATTTATTTTAGGCTTTTCCTCATTTGACCATGGAATAAAAATACTGAATTGAGATGAGAACAATCGTAGGAAAGACTCTCCCAGGGCGTGAATATAAGACCTGAACCCGCTGTACGCAAAAACACCGCTCAGTACAAACAACATGAAAATATTTATAAATATGCACCAAGAAGTATTTAAAAGCACAACCATAATGGCAGATAATACAACTGTACCCAATATTGCTCCCGAAAACAAATTAAGTTTAACTGGTCTGTTTATATAAAACATTATTGGTATGGCAAGGGCTTCGAAAAGAAACAAGTTTATTCCTATAAAATTCTTGTAAAACAAAATAGCAAAGAACAAGGCCATTACAAGATTAATAATAATCACAGTTTGCTTTTTCATAGATAAGTTTTTTGAAATAACTCATTTTTGTAGCAAAAATTGTGCTATGGGGTGAAAATAAATTTTCTCATTTCTGATAAGTTCAATACAACCAAAATTCTATTTATCGAATTTCACAATCAGCACACCGTTTGCATCGAGTTTAAGACTTTGCTTAAGTGAAATTTGTTCTTTGTCATCTGAAGTACTGAAAATAACACAACCTGTGGAATCTAATGACAGACCGGATAGTTGTAAGGCATCTTCAGGAATTTTTAGATCAACAAATTGTGCAGAAGTATCAAAATTCACCACAAAAATAAACACTTTCTTTTCAGAATATCTGAGAAATGAATAAATGTATTGACTGTTGTAATTGCTATTATCCTTATTAAACCATTGCAAATCGTAAAAAGCAGCTTTCTGAAGTGTTTCATTATTTAATGCCAGAATAAGAAGTGTTTTATAAGTGGAGCGGAGTTTTCTCTGTGTTTCGGAGAGCAAAGCTCCATCAAAAGCTCCGTTATTCATCCATTTTTGATGTTCTTTGATGCCCCAGTAATCGAAAATGCTTGTTCTTCCATCTTTACCGCTATAACCTTCGGCATCATTAGCTTTTTCACCAAGTTCTTGTCCGAAATATTGCATATAAGAGCATCGCCCGAGAAAGCACGAAACTACAAGTGCAGGAATTGCCCTCCATGCATCCGAGGCAAAAAATTCTGAGGCAATTCGTTGCTCGTCATGGTTCTCGAGAAAACAAAGCATCTGTTCCCTTATATCATCTGTTTGCTGCCAGCAACTTGTAATATCGTTAGCCCATTTATGTCCTTCGATAATACCACGTAATGTATCATATAATCCAACTTTATCGTAGAGTAAATCAAATCCTCCGTCGTAAATATAGCTGCGATATAGCTCCAGATTATAAACTTCGGCAATAAAAATAATCTCAGCATATTCTTTTTTTACCCGACTAATTGCGTAATTCCAAAACTCAACAGGCACCATTTCAGCCATATCACATCTAAATCCATCCACTCCCTTTTCAGCCCAAAACAGTAAAATATCTGTCATTTTTACCCAAGTGTCAGGAATGGGATCAAAATGTTTTGATTTGCCATTAAGATAATTAACGCCATAGTTTAATTTCACTGTTTCGTACCAATCATTTACTGAGGGTGTGGCGATAAAACAATCGTTTCCGGTTACTTTTGCCGGCATTTCGACATATTGCTCATTGCCAGTTTTGGCAGATGGAAGCAGAAGTTTTTCGCCAGGGAGATAATAGAAATTATTTTGCGGCAGGAATTTGTAATTATTATCATCATTTTCCCCAAAATCCTTTATATTCAGCTGTTTAGCATCTGATTTATAATTTCTCGCAACATGATTGGGAACAAAGTCAATAATTGCTTTTAATCCTGATTGATGTGTTCTATTTAAAAGCTGTATAAACTCGTTCATTCGATTGCTAACATTAACTGCCAAATCGGGACAGACATCGTAATAGTCGCGAATAGCATAAGGCGATCCTGCTTTCCCCTTAACACAATCAGGATGATCGGCAGAGATATTTTCATTTTCATAAGCAGTCAATGAAGCATGTTCTATAATTCCTGTGTACCAAATATGAGTAATTCCGAGCGACTTAATCTCATTCAGTGCGGTAATTGTAATATCGTTAAACTTACCACAGCCATTTTCATCTATGCTTCCATTTGGCTTGTTTAAACTCTTTTTGTTGCCAAATAAGCGGGTAATTATCTGATATAAATGTATTTTCATTTTAAATATTTCTTTATGATTTCAATTTCTTCAATGTCAAGTTGAAATGCTTCAAATACTAAATTATTTATCTCTTCGATAACCTGAACATCTCCATCAATTGCTTTATTAACGTAGTTGATTATTGTCCTTTGCATTTTATCATCAATTTTCGGGAATGGCAGTTCTTCGAGATTTCCTCGCAAGATTTTGTGTGTTGAGAATTTAATTTTATGCAAAAACTGAAATACCTTGGAATTTAAAAATGCTAAAACTACTTTAATTGGTATATCCGGTAAATTTGGAATTAAAATATTTGCACTGTTCAAAGTCAGAGACTGCTTATCATCATAAGCAAAAACCAGCTTGTTGCTAATAAATTTATAAACCAGTTTTTCATTTGCGCTAAAATACTTATCCTTCGAAACTTGCTGAAAAGCCTGTCTGTTATATTTGATGAAATTTGAAGGGCTTTTAAGATAATAATAGTTTATATCACTTCCCTTGTAAATTGGTTTTAAATCAGCCTTATTACTTTCTTGCAAAAACTTTTTATTATTTCCTGTAACAATACCAAGTGCCCAAGAAGCATTATTTTTTAATGTAATATGGGGAATTGAATAAATTTTATCTATTATTTTTTTACTACAATTATCAATTTTAATATCGAATAGATTGTGTTTTGTTTTTAGAAATCTGTCCTGATTTATGGTATAGTTTTTTTCTTTTGTTCTAATTTTAACAAGCTCAGAATTTATAGTCTTTGCAATTTTTGCATGTATTGAAATAACAGGAGTATAAACTCCCGTAAAAACTCTTCCGAATTCTTTTATAGAAATTATTTTTGTTCTAGTGCAGAGAATATTTCTGATATTTTTATGTGTCTTAATATTTAGTATTGATTCAGGCAATAAAAAATGTAATTCTCCTGTAACACTTAATAATTCCATAGATTTTAATAAAAACATTGAAAATATCTCTCTTGAGCCAAATATCTTTTCATACTTTACAGATACTGAGGTGTTTTTACCTGCACCCCAAGGAGGATTTGTTGCTATTGCATCAATTTTTCCGATCAAATAATTCGTTTTGCAGGAAACATCTCCTGTTGCAAGCTGATTCAATGAGTCAAGATGAAATATATTAGGGACTTTGTCGAAATTTTTATAAAACTCCAAGATATTTATTCTTGCCAAAAATACTGCCGTTTTGTCTATATCTACTCCATAAATATTCTTTGCTTGTATGTTTTTAATTTTGATAGCACTTAAAATAAATGCTCCTGTACCACAACAAGGATCCAAGAAAGTCTTTACATCCTCATCTAACTCTCCTATCATTTCATTAATAATTTTTACAGGCGTATAATAACTACCTTTTTGAGATTTTGACCCTTCAGTCTGAAATGATTGATAAATAAGCCCCAAAATGTCATGACTGTGAGAATTTTTCAGTTTAGATAAAATTGGAGATATTGCAGTA
>JAQVEY010000272.1 GCA_028697515.1 Bacteroidales bacterium
AAAATGAATTTAGGTATAACATTAAGTAATCATTTACAATAAAGATGAAAATTAAAAAATTATTTGTACTGATTGCACTATCAGGATTATTGCAACAGGCTTGTGTGGCTCAGAATCTTAAAGTGGGCGAAGCTCTTTTTGTTGATCAGAACAACAAAACAAATTGTTTTTTTGATAATTCTGAAATTTTTGAATTAGAAACTGCTGATATTTATATCGGGGGTGAGGTTAAATCTCCAGGGAAGCTTGACTTGAGTAAACTTAGTCTTCATGAAGTTATTGTAAAGGAAACGATTTTAGAAGATGGCGAGGATAAGTTTATTGGAGCTTTTCGTTATATCGGTTATTCATTGGCTGATATTCTTAATCTTTTTGAGCTTGATAAAGCTAACGCAGAAGCTTTTCCTCCTTTAGTTGACTTATATGTTGAAATTGAAAATAATGCCGGCGAAAAAGTTGTGGTAAGTTGGGGTGAGATATATTACTCAAATAATCTGGACGATATTCTCATTGCAACAGCAGTGGCACGAATAATTCCGGAGAAAACAAATGAAATGTGGGAATTGCCCAAGCAGTCCAAACTCGTTATTATGGATGATTTAATTACAGTTCGAAATATCAGCAGTCCATCAAAAATTACTGTAAAAACTTATAAAAATGATGATATTGTAATAATTAAAGGAAAATCACCGGTTTATTCGCCAATATTAAAAATAATCAATGGCAAAGAAGTCGTTGAGACATTAGATAGATATCTTGATATGGCAGATTCAAAAGCAGTTCATACAATATTTTACGGAAAGGGTAGAGGCTTACATGGAACAAAACCAACAGAGGGATTAAGCTTAAAGGACGTTTTGATACCTTATGTAGAATTTGACACAAACTCTCTTATGAACAAGTTGATAATAATAGTGGCTGACGACGGTTACAGGAATGTTTACACATGGAGCGAAATATGTAATCGAAACGATCAGGCTGATATTTTACTTCTTTGTGATCCAAATGCTACAGACAAAGGAATCTTCCGGTTGTATCCTAGCTGTGATTTTTTCTCTGACAGAGCAATCAAAGGTGTTGACAGAATAATAATTGAGTAAAAATATTTATATGACTGAGAAAATATCCTTATCTCTTTTTTGTTGTACATTATTTCTTCTGACAGTTAATGTTTTGTTGGCTGTTTTGAAGAAAAGGAAAATAAATCTAATTTTCGGTTGTGTCACAGTTTTGAGTGCATTTGTAGCAGTTGTTAACATTTATGTGCAGTCGGGTCATTTACCTATGTCAGGGACTTTCGAGAAAATGCAAAACATGGTTTTTATAATTGTTTTGTTAGGTATGATTTATGAATTTGTAAACCGAAAAAGAAATATAAATGCTCCTGAATTCTGGATTATTGCTTTGATATTTCAGGCACTAGCTTTTTTTGATGAGATGAAAATTGATCCAATGTTTTACATGTACGATAATGTTTTTGTATCAATGTTTTTTCAATTAAGACTGATTTCAATGGCAGTGCTTGTTTTTTCGGTTTCGGTGAATTTAACATCTTTTAAATTGGAAAAAGGTTCTTATGAAAAGTCTTTTATGATGCACCATGCAGCAAATTTTACACTTCTCGGAGCAATTTTGTTTATTGCCGGCGAATTTTCAGGTTCTATGTGGGCACAACTCGCCTATGGAGATTCTTGGAGATGGAGTAAAAACTTTTTTACCTCCGGAGCAATGTTCTTATTGGCACTTTTAGGTTCTCATTTGGCTCCATCGTGGATAAAGAACAAAAATTTTCAAATACTTTTTTCAATTATTCCTTTGTTGATAATTATAATTCTATTTCTTACTTAAATGAAAAAAATAATAAAGTTTTTATCATCATTAAAACTGACGGCAATACTTGTCATTTTGCTGGTCGCTATTTTACTTATCGGAGGCTTTTTAACCCGATGGGACGACATCTATTACGGTTTTAAAGCAATGAATCACCTTGTCACGCTCGATTGGTTTTTAAATTACGAATCACATAATACTGCTATTCTGATTTGGTTTATAATTCTTTGCATAGTAGCTGTATTGTTCGGAATAAATCTAGTACTATGTTCTTTTGATAATCTGTTTAGACTTGCTTTAAAAAAGCGGAATTTCAGGACAATAGCATTATTTGTTGTACATATAGTATTTATAATAATCCTTTCGATGCACGCTTTGGCTTTGGTTATTGGTTACAAGCAAGGAGAAATAGTGCTTAGCGAAAATGATACATATAAATTGAAAGATGGATATGAATTAAGATTAGAAGAAATAAAATTTATTGATAATAAAGCATTACTTAAGGGAGATAAAAAATCACACAGGTTGGAAATGACTCTGGATTCGTTTCATTATAAGGAAAATTATGCAAAACTTATTTTATATAAGAATAATGAAGAAATAGCCGGCGGAAAAGCTTATATTTTTTCTCCCGTCTTTGGAAATGGATTTCAAATAACATTGGATAAGTTTGTTATGGATAAAAATACCAAAAAGCCTGCTGTTATTGTTACGGTAGCTAAAAATCCACTGACATGGACTTTCTTTGCTTTTTATGCCTTGGGAATTTTGTCTATGTTGGTACTTTTAATTCTTCGCTGGCGTCACAAATAAGCAATAGATTATTCACTCCCTGTCTCCCACTCTTTGTCTACCGCGCGAGTTACTCGCGTGGGGAAACTCAATCTGAGCCCCACACGAGTAACTCGCGCGGTAGACAGAGTTGGTTCTTTTAATTCTTCCAAAGCTCCAAGTCTTTACATGGCATACTTCACCACTTCTGCAATTATCCTAGAAACTAAATCGTTGAGATTATTTTTGTCTCCAGTGATGCTGGTGTTTAAGAGTACTTCGCCTTGCTTTATCAACCTAATTTCGCATTTGATTTTGTCGCCGTTTACACTATAGCGGATGTTGATTTTGTTAGCATTTTCGGTTTCTTGGCGGGGATAAATAATGGATTTGTCTGTAGCTCGTTCCGATATCTCTGACAATTTACTATTTATTAAGACTTTCAAATGCATGTCATCATCAAATGTTGCATCATTCATTACGTTTGCACATACCACGACAGGCTTCTCATCAACGAGCACAATGCTTTGTTTTAAATCATCATCAACAATTCCTATTCTGATATTCGACGTGCCAAAAGGTTGTGCATCTTGCTGATAACCCATGTCTTTTACTAGTAAATCGAGGTAGGATTCAGTTTCGAGAAACCATTTCTGTACATTCAAATATTTTCCATCATCCAGTATTTCTGGATTGTTTTTTAGCACATATAGCAAACAATAAGTGAGCAGTCCGTGGTTATATTGCGGAAATTCGTATGCATATTGATTTGGAGCAGATGCTGTGAGGATAAAAAATCCTGATTTGTCTCTCAAATCTTCTACCTGCCTTATTTTCTCTGAATCATCATCTGATCTGGCCAGAGCCATCAGCTCTTTTGTAGCTTGCCCACTGTTACAAGTGTCAAAGATTAAAATTGTTTTGTTTGCAAGAATCTTATGTGGTCCCTCAAAACTTAACCAATTCTGTAATTCAGTTGTACTTATTCCAATCTGATTTTCTGGCGATGCCTCAGCTGTGAGTAATGTAAAAACTTTGTCTTTTTCTCCTTGCATTACACCATGACCGGCAAAAAACAACAGAATTACATCTTCAGGTCCAGCTTTCGTTCCTATTTCCTCGAAGGCTTTTCTAATTCCTTCTTTTTCGGGTGTTGTGTAGCCTGTACCTGGTTTTACATTCGAATTTATAATATATACTACAACATTAGTGTCACCCAAAAACTTTTCTGCACTGAATCTTATTGCATTACCCAAATCGATGGCATCATCGGCAGGAAATTCAAGATTAAGAGAAACGTCTTTATAATCATTTATTCCAACCATTACAATATAAAGTCTGGGATTAGCTTTAACCGTGTTTTTATTTTCATATTTAAAACTCACACCTCTCGATCTAATCTCTGAGCCTGATTGTTTTACAACTGCTACAACTTTTACTGTGTTTTCAATTCCAGAAATAAAGTGTTTCGCAATGTCTTCGTACTTAATATTTAATAAATAAATCCCGTTTTCTTCAATCAATTCAGCCTTTTTAAAAGTGTACACTTTCTTTTCGTTTACATATACCTCAAGATATTCAAATCCCGATTTTTGTGGAGTAATTCGATATGCATATTCTTCCGTATTGGTTTCGAGTCGTTCAATTATTGGCAATGTGCCGCAAATTTCTAAGTCTTGGAGTTTTGGATAATTTATT
>JAQVEY010000273.1 GCA_028697515.1 Bacteroidales bacterium
TTACCCGACAGATACCTATAAATATGAGCAATCCCTCTCGCTCACCTGATAGTATGCATGAAGATCTGTTTATTGCTTTTTATAACCCTGAAACTGGTCAATATGAGTCCTCAGTACCAATGCCCGGAAATGTTAATACAAGGCTTAACGAAGGCGCACAATGTGTATCTGCAGACGGGAAAACCTGTGTTATTACCGCTTGTAATCGACCTGACGGAAGAGGTAGTTGTGATTTGTATATAATGTTCTTAAAAAATGAAAAATGGTCAGAACCTAAAAATTTATCAACTGTAAATTCCACTTCTTGGGATAGTAACCCATCTCTATCAGCTGACGGTAGATACCTTTTCTTTTCTTCAGGCAGGTCAGGAGGCTATGGTAAAACAGATATTTGGATGATAGAAATAGATGCCGAAGGAAAAGCAAAATCTGAAGCCGTAAATCTGGGAGATAAAATAAATACCCAATACGAAGAATTATCTCCGTTTATACACCCAGATGGAAAAACATTGTATTTCGCATCTAATGGACTTCCTGGAATGGGTGATTTTGACCTCTTCTTTTCAAAAAATGTTGATGGTCTATGGCAAACAGCTGTTAATGTAGGATATCCCATCAATACAAAGGGAGAGGAAAGAAGTTTGATTGTTAACGCGAAAGGAGAAATTGCAATGTTCGCATCAACTGCAGGAAACAAGGATTTGGATATTTATTATTTCGAAATTCCCGAAGAAATCAAACCCGTTACTGTAACTTATGTGAAAGGTTACGTATATGATTCAAAAACTAATGATAGATTGCAAGCAAAATGTGAACTTATAGATCTTGAAACGGAAGAAAAAGTCGTTGAAATTTTTTCAGATGCACAAACAGGCGAATATATGGTATGTCTTCCAATAAACAGAGATTATGCTCTTAATGTTGAGAAACAAGGATATTTGTTTTATTCCGAAAATTTCTCGCTTACAAATCTTGAAAATCCAGAAGAGCCTTATATAATGAATATTCCTTTGCAACCCTTATCTGATGGAGTTGTAGTGGTTCTTAAAAACATTTTCTTTGAATTTAACAGTTTTGAATTACTGCCGGAATCTTACGCTGAGCTTAATAAAGTTGTCGAATATCTAAATACAAATCCTAATCTAAAAATAGAAATTGGAGGACACACAGATAATATTGGTACAAAAGCTTACAATAAAACATTGTCAGAAAATAGAGCAAAGTCAGTATTTGACTATCTTATTGAAAAAGGAATAGATAAATCAAGACTTTCTTATCAAGGTTATGACTTCTCTATTCCAATTGCAACAAATGATACAGATGAAGGTAGAGCCTTAAACAGAAGAACTGAATTTAAAGTAATCAGCAACAAGTGAGAATTACTATAAATTATGATGTATAATTTTAATAAATAGAAATGAAGAAAATCTTTTTTGTATTGGTGTTTTTGAGCACTGCATTTTATTCGTTTTCTCAATTGCAATCAATTGATAATGAATTACTTACTGCTGAGTTGCAGAAGGTTTACGATAACTGGAAAAGTCCTGCAATTGCTGTAGCAATTGTTAAAGATGGAGAAATTGCCTATGAAAAAGGATTCGGAGTTTTGGAATACGGTAAAAAACAGAAAACAGATGAGTTTACAAACTTTGCAATTGCTTCAAACACAAAAGAATTCACTTCTGCAGCTTTGGCAATTCTCGTTGACGAAGGTAGAATATCATGGGATGACAAAGTTAGAAAATATATACCATGGTTTACGCTTTACGATCCTTATGTTTCGGAAAATATGACAATCCGTGATTTGCTGTGCCATCGTTCGGGATTGGAAACTTTTAGTGGTGACCTTATTTGGTACGGGTCTGATTACTCGAGAGAGGAGGTAATTAAAAGAGCTCAATATCTCGAACCGGTTTACGGTTTTAGAGAGCATTTTGGCTATTCCAATATCATGTTTTTGACAGCAGGTCAAATAATTGAATACGTTACGGATACTACCTGGGATGATTTTCTAAAATACAGGTTTTTTGAGCCTCTTGGAATGACTCGCACAAATACATCAATTAAGACAAATGCAAAACTTGATAATGTGGCAAGCTGTCATACCGAATCTGATGGAGAAACAGTTGTAATACCTTATATTAATTGGGATAATATTGGTCCAGCGGGAAGTATCAATTCAAATGTTCATGATATGTGTCAGTGGTTGATAATGCAACTAAACAAAGGCACGTATAAATCAAAGAAAATATTTTCAACTGAGCGTTCAGACGAAATGTGGTCAGCTCAAACAGTAATGGAAGTCAGTCCTTTCACAAAACAGCTGAATCCTTCAACACATCTAAAAGCTTATGGTCTTGGTTGGACATTGTACGACTACAAAGGATATCTAATAGTTACTCACAACGGTGGTTATGATGGTATGATATCTCAAACTGTTTTGATTCCTGAATTAAATACAGGATTTGTTGTACTTACGAATAGTCTCTCAATGGTTTATATGCCCCTTATGAATCAACTCCTTGATTATCTGATAGATGGTGAAATTACTTCAAAATGGAGCGATTATTATATAAGAGTCAAGGCTTGGGTAGATGATTATGATGCAGCAGATAGGCAAGCTTGGATTGACGCACGTGTCCCAAATACAAAACCGAGTTACGAATTGTCAGAATATACTGGTATATATTCATCTGATGTTTATGGTGATGTTGAAATTAGTATAATCAAAGGGAACTTATATCTTACAATGAAGCATACTGAAGTATATCAGGGGAAATTAGAACATTGGCATTTTGATACTTTTTCAGTTAAATTTGATAAAGCGCCATCATTACCTGAAGGAAGCGTTACATTTATTGTTGATAAATACGGTAAAATAAATGAAATGAAAATAGATATTCCAAATCCCGATTTTGATTTCACAGAATTAAAATTGTATAAACAAAATTGATTCTCTATTTATGAATAGAGCAGACAGGTTAGGAGAGGAGAAGATCAATAAATTGCTATGGAGTTTGACAGCACCATCAATAATTGGTATGCTGTCAATTTCAATTTATAATATTACAGATACTATCTTTGTAGGACATAGTGTTGGTAAATTTGGTATTGCTGGCATTTCTGTAGCACTTCCCTTGCTTATGCTGATAAGCACTTTCGGTCACATGATTGGTTTGGGGGGAGCATCAATTATCTCAAGAGCTTTGGGAGCAAAGGATAAAGCAAAAGCATTACTGACTTTGCACAATCTTGTTACATTAGTTTTGTGTATAAATGTAGTATTATTTAGCTTAGTTATACTGTATCTCCGGCCTTTGCTAACACTCTTCGGTGCTGACTCAGAGATATTACCATTTGCTTATCAATATGCTATTTGGGCATTACCGGGAACGTTTTTCATGAACCTGATGTTTGTTCTTATGAATCAGATCAGAGCTGAAGGCAATGCGAAATTTCCAATGTTTAGCCAGATTATGTCAGCTGTTATTAACGTAATTATAGATCCAATTTTTATTTTTGGCTTTGGCTGGGGATTAATGGGTGCAGGACTTGCAACATCAATTAGCCAGATTGTTATGGCACTTTTATCTATTTGGTATTTTACTTTAAACCCCAAATCTGTATTAAAACTAAATTTCAGGCAAATATTTACGATACCCGATAAAGCCATTACGAAAGAAGCTTTTGCAATAGGAGCTTCTTCATTTGGCAGACAGGTTGCTACATCGTCAATGACAATAGTGCTAAATAATGCGTTGTTGTATTATAGTGGGGCAGCCGCAATAGCCGCATTTGGTATAGTGTATAGATTATCCATGATTATTTTCATGTCATTATTTGGAATAAATCAGGGTTTTATGCCAATTGCTGGTTATAATTACGGGGCAAAGAAATATGATAGAGTAATCCATGTTCTAAAAACAGCAACTATCTGGTCAACAGGAGTGTGTGTGTTTGCTTTATTAGTTTTTTCGTTTTTTGCTACCCCATTAATGACTATGTTTACAAAAGATCCGCATTTAATTGAAATAGGTGCAAAAGCTCTAAGAATATTTGTTATAGCATTTCCAGTTGTTGGATTTCATATAATTGGTTCCGGTTTGTTCCAAGTACTTGGCAAAGCAGGAGCTTCGTTTTTTCTGGCTGTTTCGCGTCAATTATTGTTTTTAATCCCTTTTGTATTCATATTTCCACTTATTTGGGTCGAAAATGGAATTTGGTATTCCTTTCCGGCGGCAGATATTCTCGCTGCAATAGTAACATTGTTTATGGTT
>JAQVEY010000274.1 GCA_028697515.1 Bacteroidales bacterium
AATTCTGTATATTGTGGGATGGCGTATGTCATTTTTTATACAAGAAGATGGATTCTTGGTTAGTTAAGCATTTATGATTTATTTCTTCTTTACAATTAAATAATAAAAACAACAGTTTCTTTTCTTGAGGGTTTTTTTCATTATTACTTCAACTGTATCTGTATTGTATCAGTTATAATGGGGTTACCCTCACAAGTAATAAAATTAGAGGGTAATAGTAGTATTGTCCCACTTGATTTCTGATATGGTATAGTTGATTGCAAATTACAAGAAAAATAGAATATTTCACCTCCTTTTGTTTCAATTTCTTTTCCCGTAAACTCTTCATTGTTAAATTCAAAATGGTTAATCGAAAGTAAGTCTTCTTTGTTATTTGCTTCTATTCTTAATGAATCTGTATTTATATGATATTTTCCATTAAACACACAAGTAATCATTACTAAGGTTGAAAACGAAGAGCCTCCTACTGTAATTGTTCCACATTGACTATATAGGGAATACTTTTTTTCCCCATCAATAACAAATGGTGTTGAAATATCACACGATATAAAGAAAAATACAAGTAATAATAATACTAAACCTTTTGTTTTCATGAAATTAAATTTTAATTTTACCACCAATATTCCCCATAAGCCTGATCTTCAAAATAATTATACTCTTGAAGGAAAGAACCACCCATTATCCCCCGCTGTCGCAGATTGCATCTTGTGACAGTACTACAATGGGTGGTTCTTTCTTTACCGGCATCTTGCGAAAATAAATGGTTGTATGTTTTAATTGTTGAAAACATTAGTCAAAGATAAAGAATATTTTAAAATCATGTAGTTTGTAAATAAAGTATTAACAAACCACAAGACACTGTCTTGCAGGAGCGTGTAAAAAACCTGACTCGCCTGTATTTTTTTAATTTAAGTTCTAAACTTTATTTTTTATAAACAAATGTTCCGTTTGTCCTTACAATACCAATCATTGGACTATCAGGGTTTTCAACATTAAGACTTAATGTACCGCAAATTGCATCTTTTCCTACATATTCTATAGTTACTCCACCTTGGTCATTCCCATTAAACCATACAGTTCCATAAGCTGTTGTCATTGTCACACCTGCCCATAAACCTGATTCATAATCTCTATAGCCATAATAACCTGGTTCTAGTTTTTTCCCATGTCTGGCATTAATTTCAATATTCAGGTCAATCTGATTCTCTTGTCTTGCTCCTGTCAATTCTTTTGGATCATAGTTGCTTAACTTTAGTGAAACTGTTGAGTCGTTAATCCAGACATATTCACTATGCTTTACTTCAAAATTTGGTGTAGAATAAACCAATGTGTCGTTCATTGAATAATAATAATCCTGAATTGTAATTGCAATAGAATTTTCAACATCGCAAACAGGCTTGTTTTCGCCATCTTTTTTTTCATCTTTTCCGCCTCCACACGATGCTAAAGCAAATATGACTGCTATTCCCAATAATAAAATGTTCTTTTTCATAGGCTATTAATTTTTAAGTTATTAATTTAGAAATGCAATTTATAAAAATAATTCTTAAGAATATATAAAGCTTTATAAATTTTTATCTGTCGCAAATAATTTTATATGGACAATACTCGCAAGTTTTAATATTATCAGTCGGATTGAAATAAGCTTCTTTATCTATTAAATCACAAAACATTTGTTCTAAAAATTTAAGAAAATCACTTTTTATCTGAGACTTATCAAATTTCTCCAATTCAACATCTCCAATATTTAGATAATAATTGTATTCTTCTGACAACTCATTTATATTGACAGCTCCCGGACAAACAGATTTGTTCTCATCATTCGAGATCATCAATGAATAAAGTAAAATTTGTGTAATTGTATTTAATTCTACTTTACGATTCTTTTCAAACAGCATATCAAGTGACTTTACTTTTTGCACAATTTTACCTGTTTTGTAATCAAAAACACGATAATAACCATTATGCAAATCTACTCTGTCAATATAACCGGTTATTAGTATTTCGATTGATTCCTTTTCTCCCGGCTCAGAAAAATTAAAAGTATAAGTATGAGACTTTTCAAGGCTAATTATCGTCAAAGGACAACTACGCTTGTCATAATTCAATAAAGAGTTAACATACTTTAAAACTATGTCAACAATAAGTTTTTGATTATATCTGTTAATTTCTGCTTGTGATTTAAGTCCAAAAACTTTCTTTAATGCCACTATTTTGGCATTTTCTATATTGGATTTTTTACAAATTTCGTCAAAATCTTTCTCATTCAGAACTTTGCCAATATAGGGCTCGTACAATTCTCTCACTATTTCATGAAAAAGTTTTCCAAAAAATGCGCTATCTTCCTGCTCTTCCAGTTTTTTGGGTTCTTTTATTTCTTCTACATAATCTAGATAAAATCTAAATGGACAGTTTAAATATTCATTAATCGCCTTAGGACTTATTCCTTTCTTTAATATTTCCAATACTTTGGCCTGTATTTTATCTGTTTTCTTTGCAAATGCTTTTTTCGAAGACGAAATATTAATCTGATATCCATCATTTCTATATTTAATATCTTGTCCAGATTCAAACTTAAGTTGAGAAATAAATCTTGATGCTTCCGAACCAGAATCCCCTGCCTGAGCACTGTATATTATTTTTATATCTTTGGATCGTTGCAAGAGACGGTAAAAATAATAAGCAAATATACTATCTTGATATTCTATCGAAGGTAATTCATAAAATCTTCTCAAATTGTAAGGAATAAGACTCTGAGCAGCAGATTTCTTTGGAAAAATCCCCTCATTAACAGATATCATTACTATCTTGTCAAAATCGAGACAACGTGTTTCCAAAAAGCCAAGCACTTGCATTCCTAGCAGAGGTTCTCCTTCGAAAGCTACACTCAGACTGCGTACAGCATTAAGTAATAATCTATAAAATATTTCAGGTTTTTTAAGTTCTACCTTAGCTTCAGTAATACTATCGTTTAAAACACTAATTCTTGAAAGTATTTTGTTTAAGAACTCCGAATCCACAGCAAATTCATCCTTAACACTAAGTAAATCAAAACTGTCGGAGCACACCTGCCTAATCCATTGACATAGTTCAGGTATAGTGTTAATCCCAGATAAAAATAAATCAGCAAAAAATTTATTCTTATTGCAAAACTGAGATTCAACATAAATCATTTTTTCGACATTGATTTGTTTTTCAAGTTCACAAACATCCTGATAAAACAAAGTCCTAATAAAGCTATGATTTATAACTGATAAAACATCTTTAAAATAAAAATTACACACCCCATCCTGTTGTCGGCTTCTTCGACGCAGAGAAACCAAATGATATATAAAGCCGTATGCCGCAGAATTCTTTACAGGGAATCCCATCGAAACATTGTATGGTTCAATATACGGAGGTAATGAACTAATCAAGGGAATTAACAAATTCTCATCACCTAAAACTAATGCAACTTTTTCGGGATTAAAATCCTTTTCCTTTTTCCATTCTTCAAGAATTCCTTCAAGCATTTTTACCTGACTTACAGGAGATGGTGCTGTTATAACTTCTATGTTTTTTTTTACTGGCTTAATATTATCAACAATTCCAATATTTAAATGAGCTGGAAATTTCTTAATATTCTCTCTTAAAAACCTTCCAGCTTCCTGATAATCATCTTCCAGATAATATTTGTCGGCATCCCAGAAAAACCTTGTTTTTTTATTTTTCTTTAAGTATTCAAAAAGCTTTTTTTCACATTTATTGAGAGCATTAAATCCAACAATAATATATTCGGTTTTATCGAAAACACAATTGTCTATATTTTCTGCTACTTTACGGTAAATAAGACCGGGATAAGCAATATTCTCTTTTATGATTTCTTCCCTGAATTTAGAATAAATATCAAACATCGCTTGCCATAGCTCCAAAAACTTTTGTTTGTGAATACTCAAACGTGAATCATTTATATGTATCCAAAACCTTCTGATAATCTCAATTTCTTCTTCCTGATATCCTTCAAATCTATTATCGATTTCTTTCAGATCTCTAATTGTACTGAACAGTTTTGAAGCATCAACAAGATATTTGTCAATATCATCAAAATCGTTTAGGATTATTTCTCCCCAATAATAAAAATTATCAAAACTTTCCTCACTTTTTGTGTAGCTAATAAAAACATTATACAATTTATATATCAACAATAAGTCTTCTGCCTGATTTAATTTAGAATTATTAAGAAAAACATCCTGAATAGTTATAATCCTAGGCATCCAGCAAACTTCATCAACTA
>JAQVEY010000275.1 GCA_028697515.1 Bacteroidales bacterium
GAACCAGAAGAACCAATAAGTGTTTTGACACTGTGTTTTTTACAATCAAATAGCAGATTTTCCAATTCGCTTTTCAGAAGCTGATGGATATTTGTAATATTTTCGCTGCTTAAAGGATCTGAATATTTGTATTTCAATATAAGTCTTGCTACACCAATATTAAAACTTGATTTCCGTATAATTCCAACATCGTTGCAGATTACGAATTCAATGCTACCACCTCCAATATCAATTATCAGCACAGGATTTGAATAAAGTTTAACGGCGTTTTTGACTCCTTTCCATACAAGTTCAGCTTCCGTATTCCCATCAATTACTTTTACATTTAATCCACTTTGAGATTTTATAGCGTTAATTATATAATCTTTGTTTGAGGATGACCTTATTCCACTTGTAGCAGTTGCTACAATATGATCAGTTTTGTGGAATGAAATAGTTTTTTTATAAGATTTTAAAACCTTTATAAGATTAGATGTCGATTCTTCAGAAATAGAATCACAATGATAATCTTTATTAATTAATGTGATTGCACTTTTCTCTTTATGTAAAAACCTCAAAGGGGTATTTTTTGTATATTCTGCTATTAGCAAATTACATGTATTAGTACCTATATCTATTGAAGCAATTTTCATATTAGTTTTTATACCTGAACCATTTCCAAAGTTCTTTGTAATTCACTTTTTTTCCATACATTAATATTCCGACTCTATAAATTTTTGCTGCGAACCATGTCATAAAAATAAATGTTAATACTAAAAGGGTCATAGAAATTACCAAATCTATAATAGGAACTCCAAATGGAACACGAACCATCATTACTATTGGCGAAGTAAAAGGAATAATTGAAAACCAATACGAGAGTGATCCAGATGGGTTGTTAATGGCCGAGACCATAACTATAATGCCTAAAATTAGTGGGATTGTAATAGGCAGCATAAATTGTTGTGTGTCAGTTTCATTATCAACGGCAGAACCTACCATAGCAAACATTGCTGCATAGAGCAAATATCCACCTATAAAATAAAACAGGAATAATGCGATTATCTGAAAATAATTAACAGCAAAAACGGCTTTAAATATTTCTTCAAATTTCATAGCATCTTCGTCAGGAGTTGGCATATTTTCATCTAGGTTTGAACCCAAGTTTACTGTTTGTGGGTTCATCTTGCTTGTATCATAATCTTTAAGTAAGACAGATTGTGCTCCAGCAACGATAGCAATGGTAAGAACTACCCATAATACAAATTGAGTTAAGCCAACCAAAGCGACACCAATAATTTTACCCATCATGAGTTGAAATGGCTTAACTGAAGATACTATTACTTCAATAATTCTACTTGTTTTTTCCTCAATAACCCCTCTCATAACCTGAGATCCATACATAAACACAAACATATAAATTAGAAAGCCACAAATATATCCAATAATCATAGCAACTTCGGTCGAAGATTCTTTTTCTCCACCATCCTCATCAAGGGTTGAAGTAACAATTTCTATGTTTGTGTTTACAACATTAAGAATTTCATTTACCTCTTCCTCGGTAATTCCTAATTCGCCTGCTTTAACACTTAATTTAATGTCTTCAATTCTCTTTTCAATGCCATTAGCTATATGCATTTTTAGTCCCACATTAGGTTGCTGATAGGAGTATATCACTACAGAACCTTTTGCTCCTTGAACCGCAGTATGCGGAATATATAATAAGGCATAATATTCAGAATCTTTTAATTTTTGTTTGGCTAAAGTAATATTATATGAAACCGTTGCGGGATCGTAATATTCGGCAGAAACATCGTCAAATTCTATGTATTTTGTGTTTTTTAACGATTCCTGAAACATTCCCGACTCATCGATTATTGCAATCTTTTTAAATTCATCATCTTCAAGTTGCATTAATATCACAGGAGCAATCATCATTGCTGCAAATAATAACGGACCAATAATCGTCATAATAATAAACGATTTCTTCTTAACTCTGGTGCTGTATTCACGTTTTATTATTAATGCTATTTTATTCATAGTTTATTATTTTATTCAGTTATTGAATTTGTTTCTCCTACTACTTTAATAAAAATGTCATTCATCCCCGGTAAATGTTTTTTAAATAAAGAGATTGTTCCAAATTGTGTCATTCGATTTAGCAACTCATTGCTTTTCATTTCTTTGTTTAGTACTTCAACTTTCATTTTCCCCCCATTCGAATGTTCCGAGACTTCCAAAATGCTATAGTCTGATGTAAGTGTAGATTCAAGTTTGTTAAAATATCCGTCGAAATTTATTTCAAAAATATCAGAAGCGTAAGTGTTACGTATATAGTTAATGTCCCCATTGAGAATCAATTTTGATTTATTTATTAGAGCAATATGGTCGCATATCTCTTCAACGGAAGCCATATTATGGGTTGAAAATATAATTGTTGCTCCGTTTTTACGAAGTTCCAATATTTCATCCTTTAAAATGTTTGTATTGATAGGATCAAAACCACTAAAAGGCTCATCAAAAATTAGAATATCAGGTTTATGCAAAATTGTTATTATAAATTGAATTTTCTGTTGCATCCCTTTTGACAGTTCTTCAACTTTCTTATCCCACCATGACTGGATTTCAAATTTCTCGAACCATTTTTTTAGGCTTTTTAATGCATCAGTTTTAGACATTCCTTTAAGTTGACAAAGGTATAATGCTTGTTCGCCTACTTTCATCTTTTTATAAAGTCCTCGTTCTTCAGGAAGATATCCGATTTTCGAAATGTGTTTTGAGCTAAGTTTCTCACCATTTATAAAAACATTTCCTTTGTCGGGAGCCGTAATCTGATTAATAATTCTTATCAGTGTCGTTTTACCTGCCCCGTTAGGTCCCAGTAAACCGTAAATACTACCCTGCGGCACTTCGATTGAAACATCATCCAATGCAAGATGATTGGAAAATCTTTTTTCTATATTTTCTGTTACTAGTACGTTCATTATTTTATATCATTATTTTTGTTAAAAGTATAACTTTATCAAGCTCTATAATGTTAATAAATGTTAAAAATCATCTTCCTTCTGCTTCAAGTACTTTCGTAAATTTTTTAAGAATCTTTAAAGTCCCAAATATTAAAAATCCACTAAAAAAAATTATAATCCATGTTAAATCAAGATAGAATTTATTATCTATGATATAATATGCAAGTACTCTAAAAGATGTCATTATAGCAATCATATTGAAAAATCCATTGTATTCTCGTTTTAACACATTTCGTAATGAAAATGTTAAAATAGATTTCTTATAGTTTATAATATTGGGGATGAATGCTGGAGTCTTTTCGGCCCAAATCATATATTGTTCTCCAAACTTCTGTCTTAAAAAGCCTTCTTCAGCAAACATTATTCTTTCATAATATATCCAATAAAACGCACAAAAGAATAATGCAAACCACAAATCTGATATCATTAAAACTGGAGCCAGCCACATAAAGAAATTTCCTAAATACAAAGGGTGTCTAACCATTGAATATATTCCTGATGTATTTAATGTTTCAGCGACTTGCCCTGCAGTTGTGTTTCTTCCGCTGGTCCCTTTTGGAGTAAAACCTACTGTAAATATCCGTATCCCTAGACCAATAAAACCAATAAACAAAAAAAATAAATCAAGCCACCATGGATTCATATAACCACGCTCAGAGATTTTATAAATAAACCAAGTTAAGCCGGGCAGAAGTATTATAAGAGGTAAAAAACTGCGATATTTGAATAACCAATTCCCTTGTTTTTCAATACTTTCCTTTAATGCCATAAAAATAACTTTAGGTGGACAAATTTATGTTTTTCATTTGATAATTAGAAAAAAGATTTAAAATATTATTATTTGAGTGATAATTGAGACATTTAAAAAATACTAAATTTGCAAAAAAAATTGATGGACTATCTGTTTTTAATATCAGGAATAATATTATTATTGTTGTCTGGTAACTGGTTGGTGAAATCCGGAGCTGAATTGGCCTCTCACTTCAAGATACCTCCATTTATTATTGGTGTAACAGTTATTTCAATGGGGACTTCAGCACCTGAATTGTTTGTAAGTTTAAATGCCTCTATAAATGGATATTCTGATGTGGCAATAGGTAATATTGTTGGTAGCAATATAGCGAATATTGGTTTGGTGCTTGCTATTAGTGCTGTAATTATTGCTATTCCAATCCAAAAATCAACTATTAAACTTGATTTTCCAGTTCTAATGTTGTCATCAGTGCTTCTATTTGTTTTTATGTTGG
>JAQVEY010000276.1 GCA_028697515.1 Bacteroidales bacterium
AATCTAAAATATACATTTAAGAAATAAGATCTACCGTACATATAATAATACTTGTTCGGAAACTTATCAATGTCAGTCTTGTCGAATCTGAATTGCTCAAACCCGTTTGTTATGAGATTGGTATTATTTAAAATATTATTTACACTTAAGGTAAATCCGACATTGTATTTACTTTTTAATCTCCATGATTTTCCGCCCCAAATATCGAATGTGTAACCCGGATCAAGCTTTTGCTGTTCTAGGATAAAATCAATTTGAGGATCGTCTGTTACATAAATATCAAGAGCTTCAACGGTGCGACGTTCTGGGTTTAAGGTAACATAACTTTCGCCAAAATAATTGGCATTTACCCCAACAAACCAGTATTTCGGAGCATTATATTTACCTCCTACTGAAGCTGCAAATTCGGGCATTCCACCTAAATGATAATTTTGAATATATACAGTTCTGTTTTCTGCTAAAACTTCGGAGCTGTTATCCTGAGCAATTGTTACATTTGGTCTGCTATTGTATAAATATTTGCCATAGCCTGTAGCCGCAGTCATTGTTATGGTAGATGTTAATTTAGCTTCTAGGCCAAATTCTCCACCATAATGTACTTTATCAACATCAGTCATAATATAATTTACAAAAGTTCGTAACTCATCATGATAAAAGCTGTTGTTTTCAATCCCATTGTTGAATTCAGTATAGTAACCAGTAATTTTTGCTTGAAATTTCGAAGCACGATAATGGTAACTTAAATCTCCCGACATTATTTGCTCACTTACAAGATTATCAACTACATGATCTCTTGTTCTTGGAGAAATATATGCATCCCTAAAATAAGGTGCTCTAGTCATATATGCAAGGTTCAACAAAACAAAGTTCCTTCCGGTAATTTTATATACTAGGCCAGTTTTTGCAGCATAATTATAAAATTGTTTCTTGAATGAATCCCCTTTAGAGTTTAATGGGAATTTACCGTTTTGCATATTTCCTGTACGCCAGAATTCTGTATATGATAAATCAACTGCTCCAAAGAAATCTAATTTAGCAAGTTTATATTCCACTTGACCGAACACATCTGCTTTATTAATATTTGAAATATAGTCATAGCCAAAAATTTCATCTTCATAAACGACTCTGTCAGGATTTTCAAGATCATTCTGAATGATATACTCATCATCAAAATCTCTTTCTGCAAATTGGTCAATATCAAGCCACCAATCAGAGCCTAACAAATCACTTACAATTTTAAAATTATGTGTTTTACTTGACATGTAAGTAACTCCTCCAACGAATTTTGATTTTTCGTTAAGTTCTTTTGAAAATATCGAAGAAAAATCAAAGCGATTAAGATCATTTCTTCTTTCCTCGATCATAAATTTAGCTCTGTTTCCGGTAATATTATTACCATCTATACCACTTTCGTCAACTACGGTATATAAATTTTTACGATTTGCATCATAAAAAGCATCCCAATCTAACTGTCTTGAAGCCTCATCATTTTCCCACATGTCTGTCAGATAATCGAACATATATTCTCCTTCTTCATAATAACTTGGAAATTTTCTGTAATAATCCGGTCTTGGGTCTGCTGCATCATACCAATTTAGAGCAGTTGTTCCACCCCTTCCGAACAAGTATGACATAGATGTTACTAATTTCATACTCTCATCAAACTGCCAGTAATGTGATAAAATCCCTCTGGGTTGGTGATAAGTTCCTACTCTTGCATTTCTCATAACTCCGTTCTGGTAACCCCAATTTGGATTATAGAAATGGTCACCTGACAATTCATAAGCTTCAAGTGTTGCAACTCCTGACCTTCCGCTTCTGGTTGGTGCTCCGAAAACAGTCAAATTAATACTATGTTTGTCATTAATTTTCTTTTCTGCAGCCAGAAAATATGCATAAGCTTCGTAAAATGTTCCCGGGATATATCCCTGTTGAGCCCATCGCGAAGATGCAGAAAAAGTAAATGCCCAACCGCTTTCCATCATACCCGTTGCATGAGTTACCATAACACGATTTCTGTAGTTTTTATTTGCCACAGAATATGATATACTAGAGCCTGGACGATATTCAGAAGCTCTGGTAATAATATTTGTTACTCCACCAAGACCTCCGAAAGCATAGTCAGAAAAAGCCAATCCTGAACTATTTACTTTGTTTCTCGTTGCGTCATTAAGACCTCCCCAGTTACTATAATATGCACGACCTGTTTCTGCATCGTTAACATAAATGCCATTCATTAAAACAGTTGTGTTCTGATTATCGTAACCTCTAATTCTGAATCTGGCTTGCCCGAATGTGTAACCTGCGGTATTTGTAAAAATATCCTGTGAAGATTGCAATAACCCGGAAATATCCTGAGATTGATTATCTCCATCCAACTCGGTATCGGTTAATGTAATGACAGGAATTACAGGATTGCCAACAGTTATTGAGTCCTTTTCCTGGGCCATAATACTCACCGAAAAAACTGTGACAATTAAAATAATAATACTTCTTTTCATCCGATATTTTTTTTATACAAAGTTAATTTTAATTTGTGCAATATATTTATTTTATTCTTTAAGTTTTGTATATTTCACAATTATTATTTTAAATTATGGATTTACAATACAAAGTGTATAATTATGAATAAATTTCTCTTTCAAACAACACCAAAGCTAATATTTGGGCAAAAGCTTATAAACGTTTTGCCTGAAGAATTGATTAAATCAAATGCTAATTCGGCTTTTTTTGTTTGCGATCCTGCAATAAATAAATTGTCTGTTTTTAATGAACTCTTAAAAATTCTGAAGTCAAAAAAAATTAAAACAACAATTTATTCAGACATTAAATCTGATCCCGATTTTGAAAATGTTGATGATGCAAGAGATAGAATTATTGAAGCAAATCCTGATATTATCATTGGTATAGGTGGTGGTTCAACCATGGATATTGCAAAAGTGACAGCAATAACTGCAAAAACTGGCGAAAATGCCAAAGATATTGCTAAATCGGGAATAATTAGTAAGAATAAGTACCCAATAATTCTAATTCCCACAACCGCTGGTACAGGTTCTGAGGTAACTCACATCAGTATCTTTAGCGACAATGCAGATCAAGTAAAAACTGGTATTGTTCATCCAAATTTATACGCAGACATGACAATTCTTGACCCTGAAATCACAATTGAATTACCTCCAACAATTACAGCTTTCAGTGGTATTGATGCTCTTATACATGCTTTGGAGTCTCTTATTTCAAATAGTGCAACTACATTTTCGGCATTATTGGCTGAGGAAGCCTTAAAGATTATTTATAACAATATTGTTGCGGCATTTGAAAACGGAAAAGATATTGAAGCCAGAAGTAATATGCTTTATGGAAGTATGCTGGCAGGAATTGCTTTTGCTAACAGCAGTGTGGCAGCAATACACGCTTTTGCATATCCTATTGGAGCAAAATTTCATATTCCTCATGGTCTGGCAAATTCGATAATGTTAATGCCTATTTTAAAGTTTAATCTGGAAAATGGATTGGGAAAATACTCAAGTGTTGCAAAAGCTTTGGGAATTGAAACAAAAGGTAAAACAGAGCATGAAATTATCAATCAACTGATTTTTATGCTTGATACTCTTGTCGATAAACTTGAGATTAACCGGAAACTCAAAAATTATGGTGTAAATGCATCAGATATTCCCGAACTGGCAAAATCGGTAATTAAAATTACAAGATTATTATCCAACAATCCTCGGGAAATAGACATTAAAGATGCTGAAAGACTTTATTTGGAGGCGTTGTAAGAATTATTTAAACACCAACTTCTCATCCTTTATTACAGTGCTGTTTGTACTTTAAACTAAAGGCTGAGGAGAAGGCTAAGGCTAAGGTATTTTTACTGCTGATTATTACATTATCATGCTGCTCTGTTCGTATTTCGATTGTTCCATTGTTCGTCCTTCGATTGTTCAAACGTTCGTAATTCGTTTGTCCCGAGCCATAGGCTCGTGCCCCGTAAACGAGGGTTTAGAAAGATCCTCGTTAAAACAAGAAATTGCTATGCATTCTTTTTTAACGAGTCTGCTATTTAAGAAATTGAAATTATATCATCAATAATTGCAATTTCTGATTTAACGGGATTCGTCCTTTAAAATTAAAGGCTGAGGAGAAGGCTAAGGCTAAGGTATTTTTACTGCTGATTATTGCATTATCATGCTGTTCATACTTCGAATGTTCAAATGTTCGTCCTTCGAATGTTCAAATGTTCGT
>JAQVEY010000277.1 GCA_028697515.1 Bacteroidales bacterium
GGGTGTAGCCTCCAAAGCAGATATGATTGACGAAAACGGAAAACTACCGCGTGTAAAACAAGCTCTTTTAGCAGAAGCAATAGGAACAACCGTGGGTGCTATGCTCGGAACATCAACTGTTACGACTTATGTGGAATCTGCCTCGGGTGTTGCCGAAGGTGGTCGCACAGGATTAACTGCATTTACTACTGCAATATTATTCGGTCTGGCTTTGTTTCTAGCTCCATTATTTCTTATGGTTCCAGCTTGTGCAACAGCTCCAGCTTTAATACTAGTAGGTTCCTTTATGATGTCACCGGTTCTTAAAATTAATTTCAAGGATTATACCGAATCTATTCCTGCTTTTCTTACTCTTATAATAATGCCATTAAGTTACAGTATTGCAGAAGGAATTGTCTTTGGATTTATTTCTTATGTTCTTCTTAAACTTTTTTCCGGAAAAAGAAAAGAATTATCTGTAGTGATGTATATTTTAGCAGCATTGTTTATAGTGAAGTTCTTTCTGTAAACATTTTAATAATAAATCACTTCTTTTCTATCGGACAATTTAAGCTCATTGTTTCCTGGTTCAAAACCATCCATAAGGAGTAGGTCTATTTTTTTCAAATCGTATTCTTCGTGAATTGCTACGCAATATTCTTCAATATAAACATCATCACATTCGTCTGGAGCCAAATCATAAATTAGTTTGGCATCTCTAAGCTCATAATGGTAAGTTTCCCATTTGACACAATTAATGCCGTAATCAACAACAGCAGTAACAAGTCTGAATTCTGAATCAATATATTCATAAATATGATTATAATACCATTTTTCCATTGAACCACCCATGTGAGATATGTATATTTTGCCTTTATCAATTATAAGATCATTGAAAGAATCTCCTGCAACACCGCCTGATTCTGAGGACATCACGGGACCTTTTAGCTTTTTCCATAGCATCCATTCATCATTTTCTTTTTTGCAAATAAAAACTTCACGTTCAGTTCCGAAATCAGCATCGATGCCGGTATCAAATACAATAACTCTTTCGTCATTCCCGTCTCCATCAAGATCTCCTTCGGACGAAATAAGTTCTTCATAATTATCCGGAATCTCAAGCTTTGTTAGTTCTGATGATTCACTTGTTGTATCCTTAGTTTCTTTTTGCGTATTATTTGAACAAGAAAATAATACAATTAATACCACCAAAATTATCAATAATCTTTTCATCGTTTTATAATAAATTATTTACCATCATTTAATTTAAATTTAATTCAAAACCCGCAACTCGAAACCCTTGCACTGAGGAGCCTTAGCGTTAGCCTGTGCGAAACTCGAAACCAAATTTCTATTCCCCAATTATTTTTACCATAACTTTCTTCCTTCTTTTTCCGTCGAATTCGCCATAGAAAATTTGTTCCCAAGGACCAAAATCCAGTTTACCTTCGGTAATGGCAACAACAACTTCGCGTCCCATGATAGTTCTTTTAAGGTGAGCATCTCCATTATTCTCAAATGTATTGTGATGATATCTGTCATGAGGCTTCTCGGGGGCAAGGCCTTCCAACCATTCCTCAAAATCTTGATGTAAACCCGGCTCGTCATCATTGATAAACACACTTGCAGTAATATGCATGGCATTTACAAGACATAAACCTTCCTGTATTTCACTTTCTGCAAGACATTCGTTAATAGAAGATGTTATATTGACGAATTGACGACGTTGGGGGATATCGAACCAGAGTATTTTTCTGTATGTTTTCATTATTAAAATTTAATTAATTCCTCTATTATTTTATTGATTTTTTCTTTTAGTTCAACAGTTTTAGAACAATATTCATTTACACTATTTAATTTATCATGCACCGAAACATAAAACTTAATTTTAGGCTCAGTACCTGAAGGACGAACTGTAATTTTAGTTCCATCCACCAAATCAAATTGTAATACATTGGATTTAGGCAGACTTATATCGTAGCGTAAATCGCTAATTTTATCTACGGTTTGACTTTTTTCAAAATCATGTACCAAGGCTACTGTTGCTCCGTTTATCGAATCTGGTGTTTGATCTCTAAATTTGTCCATCATAGCTTGAATTTCTTCAAGTCCGCTTTTACCTTTTTTAGTTAGAGATTTTAGTCCTTCGAGATAATATCCAAATTTTACGTAAATATCAATAAGCAGTTCGTCCAGAGTTTTACCCTGATTCTTTGCCCATGCTGCAACTTCGGCAATAAGCATACAAGACATTACAGCATCTTTATCACGGACAAAATCACCTGCAAGAAAGCCGTAACTTTCTTCGCCTCCACCTATAAATTTGCTCTTGCCATAGTTCTTTTCGATAATATCAGCAATATATTTAAATCCCGTCAAGACATCATAATACTTAACTTTGTAATGCTCAGCCATTTTTACTAAAAGTTCAGTCGTTACAATTGTTTTAACAATATATTCCTTGCCTTTGAGTTTTCCTTTTTTATTCCATTCTTCAAGTAAATAGTAAATCAAAATTGATGCAGTCTGGTTTCCATTCAATAGCAAATATTCTCCGCTTTTTTGTCTTACTACAATCCCAAGTCTGTCACCGTCAGGATCAGTTCCCATCACTATATCTGCATTTGTCTTTTTTGCTAGATTTATTGCCATTTCAAGTGCTGCAGGTTCTTCAGGGTTTGGCGATACTACTGTCGGAAAGTTTCCGTCAACTACAGCCTGTTCTGGAACAATATTGATATCTTTAAAACCGATTTTTTGTAAAGCCTTAGGTAAAATTTTCACTGTAGAGCCATGAATAGGAGTAAAGACAATTTTTAAATCTGTATTTGTGATAATTTTAGGATTTAGGACAACTTCTGTGAGTCTTTCGATATAGGCATTGTCAACATCTTCACCGATTATTTGAACATTGGATAAATTATCATCAAATTTTACATTAGCAACATCAGTAATTTTTCTGACTTCATTGATAATATTTTTATCGTGTGGAGTGATTATTTGTCCACCATCTTGCCAATAGACTTTATAACCGTTGTATTCCTTTGGGTTGTGTGAAGCCGTTACAACAACTCCGGAATGACATCCCAAATGTCTTATTGCAAATGATAATTCGGGTGTGGGACGTAAAGAATCAAACAAATAAACTTTAATTCCATTTGCTGAAAAAACAGAAGCCGTAATTCTTGCAAAATATTCGCTATTATTCCTACAATCGTAAGCTATAGCGCATTTTATTTGTTCGTTGGGAAATTGTGAAATAAGATAATTACATAATCCCTGAGTAGCCATTCCAACAGTATATTTGTTCATTCTGTTAGTACCTGGTCCCATAATTCCTCGCAATCCACCTGTACCAAACTCAAGATCCTTGTAAAAAGCCTCTGTCAAAAGCTCTTTATCATTTTCAATCATCTCTTTTACCTGTTGACAGGTTTCTTTATCAAATAAGTCCGAAAGCCAATATTTTGCTTTGTTTATTATATTTTCCATAGTCATGAATTTTATTGTAAAAATATAAAAACTTTAAAAGCTTTTATCATAAATTGAGGAGAAAATGATTACATATTTACTATTGTCCGTAAAATTCGTTATTGCTACAGATTCATAGATTAAATATACTATACTACCGTGCTTTCCGGACGCGTTGTAGTATTGAAATGCACACATAACAATTAATTACAAATGGAAATTAACTCAGAAAAAGTAATTTTTATCGTAGATAAAAATCCTTCCGTGTCTAATCTGTTTTAATTTTAATAGATGCAATTATCTAAAAATATTAATAAAATCTGTGAATCTGTGGCTGAAATTGTATGTTTATTTATTAGAGCTTTGTTTCTGTTAGTGGACAATGTATTTAATTTTTCCATTATAATTTATATCGGACAACAATGTTACATATTGTAAAATCGTAATTATTTAGCTGGTAGAAGAAAATTTATAATAATAGTGAGCATTTCCAAAAAGGCATGGTGCAAGGTGCATAGAGCTATCATTACTGTAAATAAAGATTATTTTTCTTGATTTAAAATACATAAAGTCTATTTATAACTTTTATCTCAGGCAAAATACTGTCAATGCCTGAAATAGGTTGACCGTTTTAAGAGTAAACATTTAATAACTAAAACGGGAAATTATGGCACAAAGAAGAACTTATCAGATGACGACCTCAGAACGTCAACGAAGAACATTTAGTGAAAGCTTTAAAATAAAAAAAGTTAGGGAAATTGAGACAG
>JAQVEY010000278.1 GCA_028697515.1 Bacteroidales bacterium
AGCTTATATTGACGGATTTTCTATTCCTACGATGTTGGCTTGCTGATAGGTGGTGGTGCAAAGAATAATATTATAGGAGGCGATACCGAATACGACAGAAATATTTTTTCGGGAAACAATTACGGTGGAATAGAAGTTACCGACAATGGCACCGATTTTAATATCATAAAAGGAAACTATATTGGCATGGAGTCATTGGGAATTTGGACTGTGGGCAACAACTTTGGCATTGGTGTGGCAAATCTGGCAAGCGGAACTGTAATCGAAAATAACACAATCTCGGCTAATGCGACTTTTGGAATTATCCTCACCGACAATTCTGAATATACCGAAGTTTACAATAATAATATTGGTGTGGCTGCAGATGGAGTTACCGATCGTGGTAATTTGGCTGCTGGAATTGTAATAACTGCAGGAGCAAATAATAATATAATTGGCAGCATTGACAAACCAAATATAATTGCTTACAACGACTCGACAGGAATTGTAATTGCTGACAATACAACATTAAATAATCGTATTTCGGGAAATTCAATTTACAATAATGGATATTTGGGAATTGATATTATTCCGGGTGGCGTAAACGAAAATGATCCTGGCGATTTGGATATGGGGCCAAATATGCAAATGAATTTTCCGGTCATTACCGATAATTATTATGACGGAGAATCACCAATTGCAGTGATTAAAGGAAGTTTGGATACTCAAAATCCGGAGAATTGCATAGTGGAAATTTACACCGCGATACAGGATGATGAATTTACAAATGGAGAAGGATACAGGTATGTAGCTTCTACAAGTCCAGACGCATCGGGCAACTGGGAAGTGTATTGTGAAGATGGTCAAGGTGGCGATTACCTCACAGCTTTAGCAATTGACGCTAACGGAAATACATCAGAGTTTGCAGCAAATATTGATCATGTAACTAAGTCGGATGATGTGTTTAGTTATGCAAATGAGTTCGCTGTATTTCCAAATCCAGTTAAAGAAACGTTCTTTGTTAAAATTCCAGAATCAAACGAAAGTGTTGATATTACTTTAATAGATAGTCAAGGGCGATTGGTAAAAACTTTGTTTTCTGGCAAAACTGATGAAAGTGTATTGGAATTTAACGCAGTTGAGTTGGGATTGGTTTCAGGAGTGTATATGATTAGCATTGTTGAAAATGAAAAGATTGTAGGAGTGGCGGAAATGAGTGTGGTTAGATGATTTACAGCTACATTAATTGGGGATATAGTACTCCCACGCGAGAAACTCGCGCGGGAGTAGAGGACTTCGACCCTTCGAATTCACTCAGGGCAACGCAGCTCAGTCACAGCGCGCGGGAGTAGTGGAAATGAGTTTTGTTAGATAGAAGAAACTAGCCACAAAGGCACAAAAGCACAAAGGCACAAAAGAAATATAAACCTTCGTGGGATCTAGTGTCTTCGTGTCTTTGTGGCGAAAAAAAATAAAATATTGAAAATGATTTCGATGTTTTTTATTTATTTATTTGAAGTCAATTATTATCTTTACATTTGAGTTAAAAATAAATTGTTAAACTTAAAATTAATGACATGAAACAATTAATCCCATTTATTTTTATCATTTTTCTACTAGCTTCCTGCGGGAGTTCAACAAATGAAACTTCAAGCGATAAATTGGATATGAGTCCAGTCGTCGAAAAAAAGTATTCTACTCAGGAAATCAAGGATTTTCTTATTTTAGCAGAAAGAGGTTGGTTGCGTGCTGGAGGTGAAAATTACAAACTTTCTTTCTTTGGTAATGGAGAATATATGCTGGAGGATACTGATTCAAAACCAAAAACTAGTATGGGTAACTGGGATGTTCAAGAGGATGAGCTTATTTTGAATAACACAGATCTTGGCACACAAGAAACATATAAAATTGTTATTAGAGACCCCGATTTGTATTTGGATGAAGTACTGTTCACAGAAATAAAAAAGTAATGTAATGTATTGTGATGTTTCGAACTACCGCGCAAGTTATTCACGGAACTCCCGCGCGAGTAACTCGCGTGGGTTACGTTTTCAAATACTAGGATTTTTCCTACTATGTTCAATTAGTACTTTTGCAACGGATTTTACTGTTACAAATACAAACGACTCTGGTACCGGTTCCTTGCGGTTTGCTTTGCAGATGGCAGCGGCTACAAGTGGACCTCATACAATTAGTTTTAATATTCCGCAGTCGGATCCAAATTATAATGAAGAAACTGGCGTATGGAAAATCACTACATCTACCTCGTATGACTACATTATAAAAGCCAATATTACAATTGACGGCACAAGTCAGACCACAAATCAGGGAAATACCAATATTTATGGTCCCGAGATTTATATTGACGGAAATAATCAGGCTGCAAATTATTGTTTCAGCATTATAAATGTACCGAATACTACAATTAAAGGCATGATAATTAGTGGGTTTATGTATGGAATACAGATTTATGGAACGTCTGCGTTAAACTCGGTTATAAGTGGAAATTATATAGGCACAAACGAAACAGCAAGTGCCGAAAATGGAAATTATATTGGAATCGAAGTTCTCTCGGGAGCAAATTATACCACAATAGGAGGTTTAAATCCTGAGGATAAAAATATTGTTTCGGGAAATGAACATATCGGAATTCGACTGCTTGATGTTAGTTATTGCAATATTTTCGGGAATTTTGTTGGTACAAACCGAACTGGAACTGCTGCTATTCCTAATTACGATGGCATAAGTCTCGAAGGTGCCGACAAATTTAATAATGTAGGTGGTAATACAGAAGCACACAGAAATCTTGTTTCGGGAAACGTAGCTTATGGAATTCCTGTTTTCGGAGCAGGAGCGGAGGGAAATAAAATTTCGGGAAACTATATCGGGACAGATATTAACGGAACTTATGCTATTCCTAATACTTATGGAGTGTTGTTTGACGATGGCTCATACAACAATATTTTGGGCGGAGATACCGATTCTGAGAGAAATATCTTGTCGGGAAATTCAGGATATGGTGTTTTTATTTACAATATGGGTACAAATTCAAACATAATCAAAGCTAATTACATTGGCACTGATGTAACTGGAGTAACTGCAATACATAACTCTATCGGAATAGTAATTGACGGAGCTGCATTTAAGCATATTATTGATAATAATGTAATTTCAGGCAATTTGCAGCAGGGAATTTATATAAATATTACTGGCTGCGATTCAACGCAAATTGTACGCAATAAGATTGGTCTAAATGTAAACAATGAGCCGCTTGGTAATGGCAGTGATGGTATTCGTATTTCTCAAGGGCCGAAGTATACTATTATAGGTGGATCTGTTGACGAAGCCAATAAAATTGCCTATAATGGAGGTAGCGGTGTTTATATTATGTTTGAAAATGACGATAATCATTTGATTTCGTGCAATGCAATATATTCAAATGTCGGACTTGGAATTGATTTGTTTCCTCCTGGCGTAAATATAAACGATGCCAGCGATGTTGATGATGGTGCAAACCAGGGCATGAATTTTCCTGATATTTCTGAGGTTATCTATCAGTGGGGAAGCGGAGATACTGAAATAACCGGAACACTTGATACGGAAAACCCTGAATTGTGTAAAATTCAGATATTTTCTGCAATTCCTCATTCTTGCGGTCACGGACAAGCATTTGAATTTATTGCAGAAATCGTTCCCAATGAATCTGGTAATTGGATGGCATATCTGCCCGGACTAAATCCAGAACAGTTCCTTACTTGTCTGGCAATAGATAAGAATAATAACACATCGGAGTTTTCGATCACGAGAAGTTCTACAACAATAGCAAGCCTCGAAGATGTTGGGAAATATGTGAAAGTAGGGGTTTATCCCAATCCAGTGTCGGAATATTTTCGTTTTGATAGCAATGAACTTGGTGAAATTAAAATTTTCAACAATCAGGGTAGTCTTGTTCGAACTTTCAAACTCGGCGAAAATGCAAATTACTATGTCGGCGATTTGCCAGATGGAATCTATTTGGTTGTTCCAAACTCAGTCAGCATTACAGATACTTATAATCTTATAATTTTAAAATAATTAAAATATGAAAACAAATTTGCTCAGTTTTTTATTGATTCGTACATTCAACTAGCAAATGCAACTTTATTGTTAACAAAATTATAAAATATATTTTTAGGACAATCATAATTTAGATTTTTTCTAGGTCTTCTATTGATT
>JAQVEY010000279.1 GCA_028697515.1 Bacteroidales bacterium
TTCTTTTACTATTTTCTTAAAAATATTACGGTCTAGTTTTGATAATATCTGAGAAAATAATGTTACATTTGTCATGAGAGAGTTTTTTTTGGTTTAGCAACTCAAAGATAACCTCTTTGAGATACTTTAAAAAATTTCTCTCATTTTTTTAACGTTTAGGACGCTATTGGTATTTGTATATAAAATTAGCTTACCATTCATATTATATAGAGATAAATCCTTTAATGCACTTCCGCGAATAATAATTTGATTTTTTGCAGGTTGAGGGAAAATTTGAATATCAGAATTATTGTTTTCTAAAATCTCAACATACATCGAATTTAAAGTGTTAACAACATCGCAGCAATTTCCTGTTTCATAGAAATCAACAGTAATAAAATTTGGTAACTTCTCATTATTGTCCATACATTCAAAAATTCTAGAAATAAAAAATGGATTTGAATTAGCTATTGTCGCTTGTTCAATATTTCCTGTTCCAACAGATGATGTGATAAAATGATTAAATATAAAAAGATCGTTTTCGGGATCGCCTCTATTATAATCGCAGCTAAAATCATCTGTACCATTAACCGTAAAATGAGTTTCAACTGAATAATCCCATGCATAATGATACCACTTTTGCATTTCTGAAGCATCATCCATATCTGAAAATACAACTAGACGTTTATTGGTATTAATCATTTCTTCAAGTGTAGGCCAGGGCATAAGTTCATTTTTTTCAAATAAGTAATCATAAAGATCAGCATCTATAAAAGCTTGTTCAATCATATCGGCAGAAACATTACACTCAAAAATGATTGTAACTATTTCAGTAGTATTATTTTCAAGAAATGATTTAATTTCAGCGAGATTTGAAGACAAAGGAACAGAACCAAGTATAGAAAAACCGTGATAAACTGTCGGGATACCATTTTTCTCATAAACATCTATCATCAAAGCTCTTACGCCATCATTTAACTGATTGCTGATAGAATATGTCTGATTCGGCATCTGAAAATCACCTTCCTCACAATTAAATGAGTTATGTGTTGTGAGGAAAGCTGTTTTGTCATATCTGTTCTCTTTTAAGTCATAACAGGAAAAGCATTGCGAATATGAATATGAGAAAGTAAAAAATAATATAATAGTTGTTATAAGACTTTTATTCATCCACATTTTTTTGCGTTTATGAACAAAAATAATAAAAATATATAAATACCTATCTGTGTTTAATTTTATATTTGAAAAATATTTTTGTATTTTTGGTAAACAATTTGTAATAGAAACGAAACAAATAATTTAATTATGAAAAAGAAATCATTTTTGCTCCTAATTGCCGGTCTTCTATTCTTATCTTATCTTCCGGCTCAAAACTCAAGACTCTTAAAAGCTGCTGACGATAGCTATGAAATAGGAGAGAAGGAATATAATCGTGAACATTATGCCGAAGCGGCTCCTGATTTAGAAGTTGTAGTGGAAAATATCGCCGTTACAACAGATTCTCGTAAGTACCTTTTAATGAGATTTGAAGCAAATATTATGCTGATTGATATTTATTTTAATCACCTGAATAATTTGCCTGCTGCATGCAGAAGTTTAAATTGTTATATTGATGACCTTGCAAGAGTTAAAAGCCTTGGTATTCTTAAAACAAAAGACTTATTAAGATATCTCGGTTTGGAGAAAGATTATGCTGACAGAATAAGGCAATGCAATAATTTTGAAACAATTGATGATAAAAAATCTGAATTTGAAGAGAATGTTTTTAACGAAGAATTTGGTGAAGAAGAATAAAATTGGATTGTAATATAAAAAAATGCAGGATTTTTCCTGCATTTTTTATATCGTCAAATAATGAATTATTCAATTATAAGTTTTCCATTTGATATGGATTTTTCTCCAGAAATTTTGTAGAAATATATTCCACTTTTAAGATTCTCAACTGAGATTTTTTGAGAATTGTTCAGGTTTAAAGATAAAACTTCTTTTCCTTGAATATCATATAATGCAAAATTAAACTGACCAGAAAACTCATTTATGTCTAGTGTTATTAAATCTCTTGCAGGATTTGGATATATACTTAAAATTTCTATTTCGTTAATAATTATATCACTTATACTGTGTTCAGAATAATAGTAATCATATTTTTGTGTTTCTTGCCATTCTTCACTATCTGGATTCCATTCAAATTCAGATTCTGCCAATAACATATTCTTAAATTTATTTACATTACAAGAACAAGAATATTCGTATGGAATAATCATATCAGCGAACGAATAATCCAAATTGTAATCATATATTTCTTTGTAAGAGGGGACTAAGACACCTGCCATTTCATTATAAGTGCTATAAATGTACTGAATAGTATTTCCTTCTGTATCATAAGTGTATTCATCCAGCCAACTGACACGCCAGTCAGATAGACCTGAGTGCCAACTGTAATATGTGCTGGTCAGTAAAAGATTATTCGTATCATATATATATTCGTATTTTGAAGTCGCTACCCAAGCTGCTTTTCCCTCTGACCATTCGTAGAAGACTGTCACAGTGTTTATATTTAATTCATTATATTCATATTCGTATTTGAAATAATTTACGAGTTCTCCTAAAAAACTGTCCCAAGTTTTAAGTATAGTTGTAATATGATTATTATTTTCGTCATATGACAATTCCTGTTGATTGCTAATAACCCAATCTTCAATTTCACTATCCCATTGAGAACCTAATATTATACTCATTAGATTTTGTTCATTATAAGTGTATTCGTATTTATAATTATAAACCCATATACTGTTTTCATTGTCATAATATGAGGATGCATAAAATATAAATAGTCCTTCCTCATTATACTCGTATTCTTCTTTCGAAACAGGAATCCAAGATTCGGTTTCAGTGTCCCAATTGAAATAATTGTACAGAGTCTGATTTCCATCTTCATCAAATTCATAAATGGACTTGTTATTCGGTATCCAATCTGTATTCCATGTATATGCAGCCTGACATGTCATATTCCCGTATAGGTCATATTCATATTCTAGTTTATAGTCCTCTGTCCATCCTTCTATATCATTCCATACGTAATAAATATTTGATACTATTAAATTGTTTTCGTTATAAGTATATTCGTTTTTATCACCTATTTCAAGTTCTTCTGTAATGTCATCAGCATAATAATATTGACTTTCTGTATTAATTAAATCTTCATCATAAAAAAATACTCTTGCATATTCCGGATTGGTATTTCCATTGTAAAACATATTAGATGAATCCAAAACTTGTTTTACTGACTTTGATGGACTTGGATTATATTCCTTAAATTCTGAAACTTTAATTATTTCAAAGATTTCATAGTTAAACTCAGGATTATTCATATCAACAGGTTTAAAGCACTCATGGAATTTACCTTTATGATAATTGTTCGTAATTTTAGATTGACTATAAACAATTGTGGCTATAAATAAGAAGCCCAAAATACACATTAAATTTTTCATAATTGGCTGATTTTAGTTGATTTTTAAATTGCAAAATATTTTTTCATAATCTTATTTCTCAAAAACTATGTAAAAGTAATAAAGATAGAAATATAATAATTAATATTTCTGCAATTTTTTTAATGTCCTTCGGTTACTTCTCCCCCAAAAGCTTCAACTATTCCGGTTACAGTTTCAACAATTTCGTTTAATAATTTATCAGAGTTTGCTTCAGCTAAAAATCTTAGATAAGGCTCTGTATTTGAAGGTCTTATATTTAACCACCAGTCTTTATATTCGATGCGGTAACCATCAAAATCAAAAAATGCTTCAGGTTTGTTTTGTGCTTTAAAAAAATCAATAACAGCATCCATTGCTCCAAGTTTATCTTCGATTTTAAAGTTTATCTCTCCAGAGTTTTGATATCTTTTAATTTTAGAAATCAGCTGAGAAACTGAGATTCCTTTCTTTTTCATCTTAGCAATTACATTTAATATTAGAAGACTGGCTAAAATGCCAGAATCAGAGTAATAAAAATCTTTGAAATAATAATGTCCTGCAAGCTCACCTCCAAAAATCCCGTCTATTTCTTTAAGCTTTGTAGCGGCATAAGCCCTGCCAACACGCCACATTTCCATTGTACTTCCAAATTGTGAAATGTATTCACCAACTGCTTTTGATGTTCGTATATCCTGTATGACTTTGCCTTTTAAACTTTTTTCTT
>JAQVEY010000280.1 GCA_028697515.1 Bacteroidales bacterium
AATTCCTGTAATGATATTAAAAACCTCATCAGCAGACATTTCTGTCTTTAGCATCAAAACTGCATTTGTAAAATATTTCTTGTGTTTAAATCCCCATGGTTCAGACATAAATACTGATGATATTTTTTCAGGTACAGCAATCTTTTTTGATATTAATTCAATTGCAGTTTTGATGTTATCTAATCTGTTACCCAAATTTCCGCCTATGCCAAGAAAAACTTCAAACATAATTGAAAACCTTTAAATTTAGCAAACTTTGATTGCAGTAATTAGATTGAAAAAGTGACTTTAGGCATGGGGCATGGGGCAAGGAGCAAGGTGAGTCTGCTCCATGCCCTATGCTCCATGCTCCATGCAAAATGTTATAATTCATCATTAATTAAATTTCTGTACAATTCCTGCACATTTCAATACTTTTACGCTGCGAAAATACTCTTTTTATAAATTCCCTGTACTTTTCCGAATTCCGTATTTCATTTACAGAATGCGAATTCACATTTCCCATAACAAATTCAGCATCTTTATCGAAACAACATGGAACGAGTTTTCCATCCCAGGTAATAACTGAACCAAAAACTATCCTTCTACATTTGTTTTTCAATTTAGATTTTAAACTGAAAGAGTCTCCTTCAAGATTATAGCGGGAATATTTATTATTTTTTGGTAACATTGGAATTTGACTGCTTTCATAAATTTGAGCAGTTTTAAGACTTATCTTATCAATCTTATATTGTGATTTGATTTCTTTAAGTTTTGGAATTTCATCTTCGTTGTGACTAAAAACCAAAAACTGAACTTCGACAAAAGGTCTTTTCTTTTTTGGCGACTGGGAAAGTAATTTTAGTGCATCATAAACTTTGTTTATGTCTCCATTCACACGATACTTGTTATAAATATCCTGAGTCGTACCATCAAGAGAAATAATTAATTTATCAGGCATTGAATTTTTAAGCGAATTGAAAACGTCGGGAAATAAATTTGCATTTGTAGAAAGTTCAGTAAAAATTCTATTTTTTCGTGCATAACTTATCATTTCACCAATTTGACTATGAAGCAAAGGTTCTCCCTGAAAATGGAGTAAAATATTAATTAGATATTTTTTATTTTCATCAATCAGTTTTTTAAAAAGCTCAATGTCGGCAAATCCCTTTGCTCTTGTTAAAACTCCAGATCCCGAAGGACAAGCCGGACATTTGAGATTACAATAATTTGTTGGTTCGAATGATAGAAATGATGGTGGGGGCAATGTAACATCGCTAATGTCTTGAATTTTTGTTTTAAGCTTGCTGAAACAGCTTTTTAATCTGAAGCAATTCAGAATTTTATTAAATGTAAGACATTTTATATAAGAAAATACTTGCAAGTTTTTTTGTGCAAGTTAGAAAAAAAACAATAAATGGAAATGATTTAACCCTTAAAACTATTCAACCATAAGTTTGTATGATATAGACTTCTCAGGACCTATTATCCTAATTATATAAATCCCAGAATTCAACTCTGAAGTACTTATTTTGATTTCGTTAGCATTAGCAAAATAAGAAATTATTAGTTTTCCTTGAATATTGAACAATTTAATTTCAGAGCCAATCATTTCATTGGGCAAAAATAATGATACGCCCGAGTTTGTTGGATTAGGAAATATTGTCACCTTATCGTAAACTAGACCTAAAACTGAGCTGCATATGCTTTTTGCATAACTATTTACTGTAACAGAATAGGCTTTATCTAAGGAAATATTATACCACGCATAAATTGTATCAGATTCTGAAAATTTTGCTAATGCTAAATAACCATTATCTAGGTTATGCCAACTACCTCCCAAACCTTCACCTTCCCAACTATGATATTCATAAGCCATTTCGAAGTCTCCACTGTGCCAAGTATTATAAGGCCCTATCATTTGAAATTCATGCATTACCATGCAACTATTTATTTGATTTTCAATTATACAGACTTCGGTGTTGTCAAGTGTTTTCAAATAAACATCTATTCTGTCGCCGTGCCACATTGGTGTATGTTTCATGACAATCTGTGCATCTGGTTCATCATCGTTGTTAATGAACAATTCAATATTTGCTTCACTATTAAGAGGTACGTCTACTGTAGTCAGTGATAAATCTGGTTCAAAATCAACATAACTGACAGAGTCTCCATACGATTGTCCAGCTTTAAAGTAATCTGGATTATGCAAGACCAACTGATATGATGGTTGAGACAAAGCATTAACATCAGTACTGATTAAATCAGCGACTGATTGAACATATATTCTATACTTTACATTTTCATAAATTATATCTCCATCACTAGTCATCAGATTTGTAGGTAAACTTGTGTAAATATTTGTACCTAAAGGCATAATTTCATAATAATTATCATCAGGAGCAATATTTGCTGTTTCGTTATTAAAAGTATCTGACAATTCATCTTTAACCACGAATATTTTGTACGCTAAAATATGAGTTTCATCAGCAATTTCAAAACTTACTCCTATATCGCTTGAATTTCCGCTATTTGCACTATCATAAACATTCACCATAGTAACAGGACTACACGGAGTGGCAAAAACCAATTCTGATCCAGCAAATACAATTACAGACTCATTTGCATCAATCATGTTTGCAACAGAAAGTATAGCAACTTTATAAACTTTATCATGAGACAGATAATTCCCATAAATATCTTTTAAAACTGAATAATCGAATGAACCAGAATAATTATTTTCATCAGATTCAACTATTATATAATTTTCGGGCAATACCTGCAAAAATGTTTCAGTATTTAAACTTTCAATATCTGATGAATCAACCAAAAATACTCTGTAGTGGAGTATCCCATTAATTATTTCCGGTGCATCAAAATTTATATCAACAGTATATGAATTTTCGCCATTATAAGTACTATTTGCTGCAGCATTCTGTACAGGATGCACTGATGTAGTTAGAATTAAATCATTCGAAGGCCTTGACAGAAAGTTTTCTGTCAAATTTAACCCATCAGCAATACTCATTACAAATATTTTGTACGAAATTAATTCTTGAATTTCATTACCTTGACAATCTTTAGTTCCAGCTGGAACATTTCCGAGAAATATTGTATCAGTTTGTTCTACTGTGAAGTAATTACCCTCTGAAACCCCTTGTGCAGTAGACATATCAAATAAATCTGCAATATCTGATGGAACAATAAATACCCTATATTCAGATATACCTGCATAGTTTATCGCATTTGAGAATTTAATTTCAATATCTCTTTCATCTCTATAATCTGAAACATCTTGGGCAATTATATATTCGGCTAAAGGAGGAATTCCTTCGCCTGCATACATCACGCATCCGTTTTGCTGATTAATTGCCATATCAACAACTAACAAAGAATACAAATTATTGATGTCAGGAGTTTTTGTGCGAAGCCTTAACCAACCATAAAGAGTATCTCCATTCTCAACGTAAGCAAACCCAATAAAGCCTGATTCAACATTCTGAAATTCATAGTAATTACAACTAATATTATCGCAGTATAGAGCAAACCATACATTTGTAGATGAAAAGCTGATGTCACTTGCTATGTCTGATAATGCTTCCAAATTCAAAGCTTCATATGTATCATCTTCAGAGGCTGCCACATACATATTATTTAAGCTAGTCATTGAGAATTGAAGCGTCCCAAATGGAATAGACGCAAAGCTAATAGAAAATCGTATACTATCACTAATGCCAAATTCATCTAAAGTACAATAAATATTTTTGCTTGGACCAAATCTTCCGGTAGTAATTTCTAAATCAGGTTGCATATCATAATAAACAACCTGAGAAAATGAATGCATGGATACAACAAATAGAAATAAAGAAATTACTATTGTATTAAGACATTTATTCACAGCTATAAAGTTTATTGTAAAAATACAAAAATAAAAGAAAATGACGTGATATATTTGAAAGAATTACATTTTTCTAAAAATAATACTCCCAAATTAAACTTCCCAACAACATTATAAAAAGTAAAAATCAGAAAGAACTTTATTACGCCTACACCATGTTTCATCGCAAGACGACTACCTAGAAAAGAGGCTCTCCCTGAAAATGAAGCAATATATTTATGAGATATTTTTTATTTTCATCAATAAGTTTTTTAAAAAGCTCAATATCGGCAAATCCCTTT
>JAQVEY010000281.1 GCA_028697515.1 Bacteroidales bacterium
TTAATATCATGAGAAAACAAGCTTAAATTATTCTCCCAAACCTGATTACGTGAAATTGTTTTAACCGAAAAAGCCAGCAAAATAACTATCATAATTGTCGTGGCAGATTTCCTATATTTCTGCAAATGACTAATTTTCTGATTTAGTTTTTCAGATATCAGATATGCTATAATAACACAGAAGCCAAGCAAAGAAACATATACAAATCTTTCGCTCATAAAAGCCCCGATATTGAAGAATATATTTGAAGTAATTGATAAAGTTGCAGCAAAAATCAGAATTCCAAATGAATAAATGCTCTTATTCTTTAAACCTTTTATTGCAACAATTGCAAGACCTACATATAAAAGCAAACCTAAAATTACTCGCCAATCAGTCCAGTCAACTATCGGAATATGATAAGGGTAATAATCCCAAGTAAGAGGATGAGGAAAAATCAATAACTTCAAGTATATCAATAATGTCAAAACAACGGTTGCATATCTCTGTCCTATTGTTGCTTCAAGAAAAGGATTATTCATAAGCATAGTGGCTTCGATTGCTTTTTGGTCTCCAATAACTATCTGTCTTATAATTAGATAAAGCAAAGCCCCTGCAATCAATGGAATGACGCTAATAATATATTTTGACACTTTTTCTTTACGGAAGAAATAAATACATATTGGAATTACAGCAATAAATGTAATTGTGATTTCTTTGGACATTGAACCCAAAAACATAAATATAAAAGCATTTACCAATTCAGTCTTTTTATTTTTATCAACAAAGTTTATAATAGAATTAAGTGCAGCCACCGAAAATAAAAAAGCAAGAATTTCATCACGTCCTTTGATATTAGCAACTGCTTCGGTATGTAACGGATGAGCTGCAAACAACATTGTAGCAATAAACGGAATACTCAAATACCAATATTTCGGTTTATAGTCTCTAAAAAGTTTTAGCAACACTTTATACAAAATCAACAATGAAAAACAATACAAAATAATATTGATAAAATGGCTAAGCCCCGGATGTCCTTTAAACGGAGCTTTTGCAGAAAGATCTGTAGTTTCTTTACCAAACAGTTCAACTTCTAATGCAAATGTAATTAGCGAAAGCGGACGATATCTTCCACCTTCGAGTTCCTTTGAATCTTTTCCAAACATACCGGCAGTAGAATCATAAGTCAGAATATCTTTTATCCCTGAAATACCATTCTGTACAAATTCATTTTTCCAGTAAGTCATTTTATCATCAAGTGCGTATTGATGACCTAAAGTATTTGCATAAATTATAAAGGCAAAAACAAAAATTACTATCTGCGGTATATAAGATTTGTATTTCATAATCATTAGAATTCAACAACGAAAATATGAAATTATATCAAATTGTCAAAATAATAAAAATGATATTCGTCCCTTATATATGCGGAGTATGGCATAACTTAGGTGATTGAGCCTGTCGAAATCACCGATTCCTCTGTCAAACACATACTGAGCTATTCGATTAGGTATATTTTTATCTTAATTTCAAACAAAAAGATAATATTTTTTCACTTTTCTGTTTAAAATTGATTATTTGTAGAGACAATATATACAAATACCTTAATCCTTGATACAACGAACAGAATGTCCATACGCCCGGCTTGCGCTTTCTATGGCTGCAGTACTACTGGTAAAGTATAAGTACCTCTGGAGGGCAGTACCAACGGTACTCGAACTATAGTAGCCCCGAGAACCCATATCATTAAACGTACCAACACTGATAAGGCGTTTGCCTGCCACGGTTAATTTAAGCGGAGAATCGAAAGCCCCAACTGCATCATTACTGCTCCAGCTTGCAATTTCGGCTGCCCATTCTCCCTCTGTAGGTATGCGGTAACCACTTGGGCAAGGATTGTTTGTACCACTGACACCTTGCCAGAGGTCATCATTAGGAGGGTTGCGCCAGTCGTAAGGGTGACTGCCGACAGTTATAAAATCGTCATGACCTGGTATGTCAGTTGTGCTTAATGTAGAAGTATTTCCAGAAGTTCTTTTTTCGTGCCCGTCTGTACCACGTCCCCATTGGTATAGGTCGCCGTAGGCTTCGGAATCTGTGCTACTTGTTGCAGCTCGTGATGCACCGAGATTGCGATCCATCCAGGTTTGTCCTGTGCTGGAAATTACATCTCTCCACACCTGTCCAGTATTGGGATCAACATTTTCATCATTGTCTATCCAAATAGGTACTCCATGCAAATTGGTAAGTTTTTGTCCTGTAGTTCCTTCTGCTATAGTTGTCCATGCTGCTCCATTCCAGTATTGCATCTGACCAATTTGGTTGCCGGTGGGTACCCTAGGGTCAGTTTCAGTTTCAAGGTAAATGCCTAAATCACTTATTTGACTTTCGGTTATGGTAATTCCTGTTGATTTATCCCAAGCCCCAAACTCAGGGTCTGTTTCGGTTTCAATATAATTGCCCAAATCACTAATTTGACTCTCTGTTATTGAAATCCCTGTTGACTTATCCCAAGCTCCAAAGACAGGGTCAATTTCATCTGCTGTAGTAAAATGATCCAAGTCTGAAATTTGACTTTCGGTTATGAAAATTCCTGTCGATTTATCCCAAGCGTTAAAAACAGGATCTGTTTCGGTTATGCCACCTGTAAGCATTTCCGCTGTCTTTGCATGTAAAGCATAAGGAACACTTAATAACTGGCTTGTGCCTGTAATAGTATAACTTGTCCCTCCTGCAGGGTCAGTTTCGGTTTTAATAAAATATGGTCCGTTTGCCCAATCGATAGTGGCAAAATCACCGTTTAAAACCGTACCTGCACCAATTTCAATGCTTACTAATCCATTGGCATTGGTGGTTGGTGTTTGAGTTTCTACATAAACTGCTGTTCCGATTATAGAACCTTGCAAAATGCTGATTTGCATGCCGATTTCGGTGTCGGTTACCAAAGCATTGCTAGTATTGCGAATTACTGCTTGATAGCTCATTTTTTGTGGTGATTGAGCGTACACACCTGCCGCTAAAAGAACGGACACAAAAATAAATAGTAATTTTCTCATTGTTTTAATCTCCCTAATTTTTAATAATTTTAAAAGTTTTAACTTCATCGTTTCCCTTTATTACCTTCACAAAATAGTTGGCAGGCACTAAATTGCTCATAACAATACTTGTTTGGGTTCCAGTAATTTTTTCGCTTTGTAAAAGTTTTCCATTCATGTCGTACAATTGATATGACATTGATTGGATGCTTAGCGACTTGTACTGAGCGCAGTCGAAGTAAGTCGAAGCATCAACTTTCAACTGTAAAAAATCTGTAGTAGGGTTAGGATAAGCCACAATCGAAAGACTTATACCATTGGCTTCTTCAATTGCTGATACTACCGAAATTTCGAATGGTTGCTGTACGCCTTGTGATACTGAGCCACTAGTTCCAATGTTTGTTGTATAAACAACTTGTCCAACGGAATAACTCGTCGAGCCTCCGCTACCTGAAGCATCTCCGCCTGCAGCAATAATACTTTCTTGTGCTTGTAATCCTGTCAGTCCGAGCCAAAACAAGACTAGTATACTTAATTTAAATTTTTTGTGTTTCATTTTAAACTTTCTTCAATTGTTTAATACCTGATTATTTAATTTTATATATTGTTTCGTGGCTTGGAACTGTATCTGTTTTCAACAAGCTTCAGTTTCGAGCCGAGGCGAAATTAAAAAAATAAATTGAATGTTTTTACAAATATTCAACTCAAATTTATCTAGCTTTTGGCTTATTCTGCTAAGCCTTTGTTATTCACAGATTTATCTATCGTACAATATTTTTTCTCATTAGTAATTTGCTAGATAGTAATACTGTGTCTGAATAAATATCATGACGCAAAATTCCGTAATCAGAATTACTGAAATATATGCTTTTATTATTATCAACTGTTTCATCCTCAAGAACTTCAACCTTAAGTACACGTTTATAGTAGCGATCATAAATAAAAGCAGAGTCTAGATGTTCAAATATGTATCCGTGACCTGAAACCTCTTCGTTATAATCCAAATAAACAGTTGTGCGATTGCCAAAGCCATCGTAATTTCTACTTAAATAATCTAGTGTAACAGTAAAATTTAGTGATTCCGCAGAAGAAGTAGATTCTGTGCTAAAATCGTATAATTCTTGAT
>JAQVEY010000282.1 GCA_028697515.1 Bacteroidales bacterium
AAATTCTCAAGGTCAATCTCTCCCACATCGCCCAAAACATGAGCGGCAATTCCTTCTGTATATTTTCTTAAGGTTCTGTTTTGAACATAAAATCCGGGAAAGCGATATAAATGTTCCTGCAATTTTGCATATTGTATTGCAGGAATTTGTTTATAAAAGATCGAAGGTCTATATGTTGAGTAGGATTTGCATTGTTCCATTCTTTTATCAAAATCGTCTCTGGTAATATTCAAATCCTTACAGAATGCAAGAGTGTCAAAACTCTTCATGTTTTTCGGAACCAGCATTAAATCATATGCTGCTTCATTACACACTAATAAAACTCCGTTGCGATCATAAATGAGTCCTCTACCAGGATATATTGTTACTCGTCTTTGAGAATTGTTTTCAGATGATTTTTTAAGCTCAGCATCGAAGATTTGAAGATAAAAGATATTTGACCAGATTATTAGTAAAGTCAAACCAATTATTACTGCAATTGTATATTTTCTAGATTCAAAACTCTTCATATTATTCTTTCATGATAAGTAAATGTCCAATAATAATGAAGATTAAACTGAAAACAGAACTTATCAAAATTTTACCCATAGTAAGAAAGAAATGCGAAAAACCATACGCATCAACGAAAAACAAAAAGATATGATGTATTAAAATAATACTAATTGTGTATTTTATAAACCAATTTAATCCGTGGTTTTTTATAGATGGAAACTTGTTTGGTTCGTATCCTTCGCGAGGAGCATATAATCTTAGAATAGAAGGTCGCAGATAGCCAATTAATACAGTTGCAGAGGCATGAATGCCCGGAGTGGAATTAAAAACATCTATGCTTATTCCTAAAATAAAGGAAAGTATCAAAACAACAAATTTATTTGTTTCTATTGGCAGTAAAAGCAGGAAAAGAATATATATGTAGATGTTTATATAATTAGAAAAATATATGTTGTCAAAAACTAGTGTTTGTGATAACACTGACACAATAAATAATAATATGTATTTTATATTGTTTCTACTCATCATCTGTTTCTGGCATCATTTCCAGTTGTTCGTTTCTGTTCGAATTGATTATTACATATACATAACTTAAATTGTTAAAATCGGTAAATAAGTCAACAGTTATTTCATAAAAGTCGGTAGATTTATTTTTGACGAACGAATTTATGCTACCAACAGGAATACCATCTGGGAAGATTGCAGAAAATCCGCTCGTAACCACAATATCTCCTTTTTGAACACTAACATAACCGGGGATTTCGCTCAAAGAAGCCTGATTTACTTTTTGTGATTCCCAGTAAAGCGAACCGAAGTAATCGTTTTTTTCGAGTTTGACACTTATTTTAGAATTTAGGTTAATCACAGGCAGAATCGTGGAGTATTTATTTGAAGTACTTACAACAATTCCAACAATTCCATTTGGTCCAATAACCCCCATTTCTGGTTCAATTCCATGGTTTCTACCTTTATCTATTGTAATATAATTCTGATTTCTATTCACTGTTGAACTTACAATTTTTGCAGAAATATACTGATAACCACTTCTCTCAATTGCCGGGATTTCGTATTTTCGATACTTCTCCAGATTGTTCATTAATCTTTCGTTTTCCAGAGCAAGTGAGTCATTAATGGATTTTAGTTTTGTGTATTCAACAACAGAATTCCATCGCTGACTTATTGTAGCAGTAATGCGATTAGAAGAATTTACAAAAGAAAACCTGTGATAACTATTTTGCGTGAAAATTAATACAAAGCATAAAATTTCAATCAGTATGAAAACCAATGTAAAGGCATATTTTATTATAAAATTTAGTAAATTCTTCATCTAACATAAGCTATCGGATTAGGAACGGGAATTTATCTATATTTTTTAAGGCAATTCCTGTACCTCTTGCTACAGCATGAAGAGGGTCTTCTGCCACATGCACTGGGATGTTTGTTTTGTCTGAAAGTCTTTTATCTAATCCTTTTAATAAAGCCCCTCCACCAGCAAGATAAATGCCAGTTGAATAAATATCAGAATATAATTCTGGCGGTGTTAATTCGAGAACCGACATAATTGCTGTTTCAATTTTTGAGATTGATTTATCAAGACTATGAGCAATTTCCTGATATGACACAGGAATTTCAATAGGAAGTGCAGTCATTTGGTGCGGACCTCTAACTATATAATCAGCAGGAGGATTTTCGAGTTCTGGAATTGCTGCTCCTACATTAATTTTAATATCTTCTGCAGTTCTATCTCCAATTTTAATGTTATGCTGACGCCTCATGTATTCCTGAATATCATCAGTAAAGTCGTCACCGGCAATACGTATCGAACGGTTACAAACTATACCACCTAACGAAATGACTGCGATTTCGGTTGTGCCACCACCTATATCAACAACCATATTTCCCTGTGGTGCTTGTACGTCCATCCCAATTCCAATTGCTGCTGCCATAGGTTCATATATCATATAAACTTCACGACCACCTGCATGCTCAGACGAATCTCTAACGGCTCTTAATTCAACCTCAGTGCTGCCGGATGGAATGCATACAACCATTTTTAATGAAGGATTAAACCAACTGCGTTTTTTGTTTAGCATTTTAATCATGCCTCGTATCATTAATTCGGCAGAATTAAAGTCAGCAATAACGCCATCTCGCAATGGACGTACTGTCTTTATTCCTTCATGTGTTTTTCCGTGCATCTGACGTGCTTGGTGTCCAATTGCCACAAGTTTTCCCGTCCTTTCGTCCAAAGCAACTATCGAAGGCTCATCTACAACGATTTTATCATTATGTATTATTATTGTATTTGCTGTCCCAAGGTCTATTGCAATCTCTTGTTGTAAAAATGAAAAGAATCCCATATATTATCTAATGTTTTAACCCCGAAAGATACATAATATCAGAAAAAAATCCAAAATAGAATAATAATTAAAAATATTATCTAAATCGCTGATTATCAGCAATATAAATAATCGCAAGCCTTATCTATACGTTTTATGGTTCTCAAGTAGGTAGTAAATTATTCCCAAAACAGAGATAAATCTTTGTAAACAGAAAGCTTTATGAACCCATTTTGATTTGTTTATTAGCTATATTTTGATCTTAACCAGACTAATCACGGCTTGTTTTTTTAAGTGTAGAAAAAGCGATGGGGCCATTTGTAATTTTGGGTAAAAAATAGGATACAGTGATATAATTATCATCAATACGCGTTATTATAATTTTACCTTCGTTGTTACAAAGTGTTTCTCCCTCTGTTATATATTCGATAAATTCTGCCTTATGCTTATTTGCTTTAACTAGTTTCCAGTGTCCGCTACATGGAAAATCTGGATAGCTTATTAAAAAACTTTTAGATTTTAAATCATAATATAAATATATATCCCATGCTGGTGAATTATTTGCATTTGGCTGATAACCAACGCCCCACCAGTCTCCGTCCATCCATTTGGTTTTATTGTGCTGGGCATTTAAATTAGCTGATATAATACATAAAATAGCAGCTGTTACAATGATTATGATTATTTTTTTCATATTTCAAGAATTAGTATTACAATTATTTAACGGCAAAGATTCGTATAATGTTGCTTTATCGATATTAGTGCTTAAAATGTCTGAACCCTGTGAAAACCATCGGTATTTTATTTGTATTGCAAAAAGTGATTGTGTCTTCATCTCTAATCGAGCCACCTGGCTGTATAACACAATTTATCCCTTCTTTATATGCAATTTCAATTGAGTCGCTGAAAGGGAAAAACGCATCTGAAGCTAAAACAGCACCATGTAAGTCGAACCCGAAATTTTTTGCTTTCTCAATAGCTTGTTTAAGAGCATCAACTCTTGATGTTTGACCGGTTCCACTAGCTAGAAGCTGGGAATTCTTAACCAAAACAATTGCGTTTGATTTTGTGTTTTTAACAATTTTATTTGCGAACAAAAGATCTTTTGTCTGTTCTTGATTGGGCTTTATATTTGTTACATAATTAAAGTCCTCGGCACTTACTGTTTTGTTATCTCTGTCCTGAACAAGAATTCCATTCAATACAGTTCTGAAAGTTTTGTTTTGCAATTCTGAATGTTTCTGAATTAGAATAATTCTGTTTTTCTTTTGAGATAATATACTAATAGCATCTTCGGT
>JAQVEY010000283.1 GCA_028697515.1 Bacteroidales bacterium
AATAAGAATTTCGCCTTCAGATTTGTCTATAAGACTATTTACCACATTCGATTTTCCTTGTCTTTCTGTGTATGGAGAAAAAGTAATGTTATTATATTTATCAGCATAATCTAATACAATTTTGTTCGTATTGTCTGTACTATTATCAGATCCTATCAAAATCTTTATTTTACTTGTTGGATAGTCTGAATTAAAAACACTATCAAGTTTTTGTGCAATAACACTCTCTTCGTTATAGAGAGACATAATAATAGTAACCAGAGGTAGTTCATTAGATTTTTCAAAGCTTTGTTTCTTATTTCTCGCAAGCATGTGCAAAAACAAAGGATAGACCACATAAGTGTGGAATATCAGCATTACATTAAGCCAAAATATTATTTGCAGCAAAATTATCAAGAAATATTATTTTTATAAAAATCCGTTAAGCTATTGGCAATTTTATCATTATCATAGTTTTTCAAAACGAAGTTGCGAGCTTGTTGAGAAATATAGTTATGTAGTTCTTTACTCTTTGATATTCTTATCAGTTGGCTATAAAAGATTTCGGCAGTATCGGCTATAAGAATATTTTCATCATTTGTAGTGTTAATACCCTCTGTACCCAAGGAGCTTGTAATAATAGTTTTTCCTGCAGCCATACCCTCAATTATTTTAATTCTCATCCCACTTCCTGATAAAAGAGGCACTATCATAACAGATCCCTGCGAAATAAATTCAGCAGCACTTTCAACTTCACCCAAATAATTGATATTGTTTTGCATTAAATATCTTTCAAAATCTTCAGAAGCGTTTCTCCCAGCAATTGAAAATTTGTATTCAGGATATTTTTTTGAGAACTCTTTCCAAACTTTTTCAATAAACCATGTAAGTCCTTCGATATTTGGTATCCAATCTAAAGCTCCTATGTGAAAAAAGCCTGGATACTCACTTGAGTTTAATGGGTTTTGTAATAATATATTATCATTATCTATTCCTGTTGGAGTAACGTGTATTGGCATGTTATTACCAAAAACTGTGTAAAGATTTGCATCTCTTGAAGTAATTGGAACTAGCAGGTCATATTTATTGATGTATTTTAATTTGAATTTTTTAATTCTTTGAGCAAGGTTTCTTTTGTATATTTTTTTAAGTCTCTGTTGCTCATTAACCGCTGCTCTTGTCCATATTTCATGTTCGATGTTATGAGCTCTTAATGAGATTTTTGTGTCTGAAAACTTTCTTATGGTTTCTATATAAGGACAGAGGTACAAACCTTCGAGTTGTATTATATCATACGAGCTTGTTTGCAAGAGTTCTGATATTTTTTTTCCAAAATTATCAGAAATAAATCTTTCAGCGTTATAAGGTATTGATGAAAATAAAAAATTACTTATCGCTTTAATTAGCTTAGTATCAGTATTTATATCAACACAATGAAATTTAATTTTAGAATTAATGTCGCTAGGGATATTGTCTGCATTAAAATAATGTTTAGAAGTATTCATAGATAGAATCTCCACATCATTCCCACATCTCTGAAGTGATAAAGCCAGACTAAGACTTGCGATTGAACCACCGTCTCGTGGTGGGTAGGGCATTTTATTTGTTAAAATTAAAATCTTCATATCAACCTCTTTCTATCTAGAAAAACATCTAATTATTTTTATCTAATCCTTTTCTTGCTTTTTTTCTGAAAAGACTCATGATTTTTACATAAAAATATGGACTTATTCTCATTGAATCATTTGCAGCTTTATATGTCAGAAAAATACCAACAGGAATAAGTATGAATGAACTAATCCACATTCCAAATTCAGGTGCAAAAACCATTTCTCTTACTGTCTTTTCAAATGTTATTGAAATTATATAATAAAATAGAAATATTAATACTGAAATAATAACAGGAAATCCAAAGCCACCTTTCCGAATAATTGCTCCAAGAGGTGCTCCAATAATATAAAAAAGAAGACAGGCTATAGAAAGTATAAATTTGCGGTGCCATTCAATTTCATGTCTAGCAATCCATCTATTATATCCGGAAATTTCATCGCCAGTAATTTCAACATATTGTTTTGCTGAACGAGAAAAGTTCAAAGCAAAATCAATTACCTTGTTTTTTTGACTGTTATTTAGGTTATTGTATATTGAATCAATATTTAGGTTAAAGTTGTCCGATTCCACTAAAAGCTGTTCAATTTTAGTCTGTGCAATAAGTTTTTCTTCCTCAGTCATATTTAACCAAGAATGCTCACCTTTAAACATTGAATACTCAACTATATTAAACCAAATATCATGTTCCCTTTTATGAAGGTTATTATGTAATGAATCTACTGCTTGTTTTAACTGATTGTTGTTTAGCATCTCAAAACCATTTTTGAATAAATCTTCATTGTTTCTATCAAGACCTAAGCCATCAAGTTCTATGTAAACAATTTGATTTTTAAATTTTGATGTTTGATGTGGATATTTCTTGTTTTTTGCTTTTTTCTCCTTTTCAAGTTTCAGTTCCTCGTATCTGTAACCATCACTTAAATCAAGAATTAGATATGATTTATCTTCGGTAATTTTTATATTTCCGGCTTTTGCCGTTGTAACATTTGTATTTCCTGAATTATTTCTATGGTCATAAATTAGAATTCCTTCTAGAGTATTATTATTCCTGTATTTACGTTCAACTTTAATGCTTAAATTGTCCACAGGTTCGGTAAAAATACCATTACGAATATTTACTTCAGGTCTTTGTTGCTGTATACTAAATAGGAGTGAACGCATTTTTAAATTTGTATATGGCAATAAATTATTAGAGAAGTAAAAAGCCCCAATGCTTAAAACAATATTTAGGATAAATAGAGGATACATAATTCGATATAGCGATACACCTCCTGATTTCATTGCGAAAAGCTCGTTTTTCTCACCTAAAGAGCCATAAGTCATAATGGTTGCCAAAAGTACAGATAGGGGTAATGCTAATGGTATTAAAGTAAGAGAAGCATAAAATAAAAGTTCAGAAATCACATTCCATTCTAGGCCTTTTCCAACGAGATCGTCAATATACTTCCACAAAAACTGCATCAGCAGAAGAAATACACATATTAAAAAAGTTGCAAGCCAGGGACCTAGGAATGCTTTTATTATATATATATGCAATTTTTTTAACATGTCAAATTTTTAGACATGCAAAAATACAAAAACAAAAAGACATAATTATACAGCTCCTAAAATATATTTGAGTTTATTTATCTGTGTCTCCCATAATTCCGTTGTCTCATCAATCTCTTCATCTTCAGCAAAATCTGTAACTATTAGTGCTATTTCGTTCGTAATATCATGAATTTGAAGTTTAAATTCAAAATAATACTCTTCAGATTCACTATCTAGCCATCTGAATCTAACAAAAGATAAGTCTTTTTTGCCTAATAACTCAGCTTTTTCTTCAACTCCCTCCCAAACAAAAGTATATAATTTATCCTTTACGAAAACATCGTCTGCAAACCATTCCGATAATCCTGAAGCAGTACTAAGTCTGTTGAATAGCACTTTTGGTGAAGAATTAAAAATATATTCGATTTCTATTTTTGTCATTATTCCAGTATTTATAAATTAAAAATACATTATCTGCAATATTGTTATCGTTGCAATATAGAAAAAATAATTTACTTAACAAAGTTTATTTGTTTATAAATAAAATTAATTATTTTTGCACTCGCTTTCAACAAACCATATGGTTTTATTAAAAGTGAAAAAGTTTGACATTTTGGCGAGGTAGCTCAGTCCCGATTTTTAGTAAAAATCATAACTGCAGCTAAAAAGAAGAAGTTAATTGAAATGTTGCGGTGTAATTTGAAAGGGGAATTGATTTTTACAATAAAAATCGAGGATCCTCGAAAAATTACAAAAATTCCTTAAAGAATTTTTTATTTTTCGGGATTAGAGCGCACGATATTTGACATGGAATGGCGAGGTAGCTCAGTCCCGATTTTTAGTAAAAATCATAACTGCAGCTAAAAAGAAGAAGTTAATTGAAATGTTGCGGTATAATTTGAAAGGGGAATTGATTTTTACAATAAAAATCGACGATCCTCGAAAAATCACAAAAATTCCTTAAAGAATTTTTTATTTTTCGGGATTAGAGCGCA